>JANNWA010000581.1:0-3931 GCA_031408275.1 Pseudomonadota bacterium | reverse complement strand
CCCAATACAAGCCCAGCACCATCAACCGCCGCATCGAACGGCGCCTGGCCGTGCATCAGATCGATGCGCTGGAGAGTTATGTCAGGTTTCTGCAGCAGACGCCAACCGAGGTGGAGGCGCTGTTTCGTGACCTGCTGATCGGCGTGACCAATTTCTTTCGCGATCCGGAGGCCTTCAAGGTGCTTGAGGAGCAGATCATCCCGAAGCTCTTTGAGGACAAGCCTGCGAACTCGGCGGTTCGCATCTGGTGCACCGGGTGCTCCACTGGCGAAGAGGCCTATTCCATCGCCATCCTGTTGCAAGAGCGCATGGAGTCGCTCAAACAACACTTCACGGTGCAGCTTTTCGCCACCGACATTGACAGCCGGGCCATCGCCACCGCCCGCAGCGGCCTTTATCCGGCCAGCATTGCCGCCGATATCACCCCGGAACGACTGGCGCGCTTTTTCAGCGCCGAGTCCGACGGCAGCGCCTACCGCGTCCACAAAGGCATCCGTGACATGCTGGTTTTTTCCGAGCAGAACGTCATCAAGGACCCGCCCTTTTCCAGACTCGACCTGATCACTTGCCGCAACCTGCTCATTTACATGAACGTGGAGTTGCAGAAAAAGCTGATTCCCCTGTTTCACTACGCCCTGAGGCCTGGTGGCGTGCTGTTCCTCGGCACTTCCGAAGGCGTGGGCGAGTTCAGCGAGTCATTTGCCGTGCTGGACCGCAAGGCAAAGCTGTATCAACGCAAGGAGAATTTTCACGGCAAGGGGCACGGGGCGCTTGCACACGTTCTGCCGCCCTTGACGGCGCTGGACGCGCGGCCCTCATCAAAGGGAGGCAGCCAAAGGCTGGCATTCCCGGCCAAAGTGCCTATGCGCGAACTGACCGAGCAAGCGCTGTTGCGCCAGCTCGCGCCCAACAGCGCCCTTGTCAACGATCAGGGCGACATCCTCTACCTGCATGGCCGCACCGGCATGTACCTGGAGCCGGCCCCGGGCGAACCCGGCATCAGCAATATCCTGAAAATGGCCCGCGAAGGCCTGCGCCGCGATCTGGCCAAGGCCCTGCACCAGGCGGCCGGCACCCGGCAGACCGTGCGCTGCCCTGGTCTGAGCGTCAAAACCAACGGCCACTTCACCTTTGTCAACCTGACGGTCTGCCCGGTGGCGGTAGGCACTGACGCAGCGCTTTCGTCACCGGCATCGCCCAAAGCAACTGCGGCACCTGCCTTGCCCGCGCCAGCGGGGTTCAGTCTGTACCTCGTCATCCTCGCGGATGCGCCGGCTCCCGAACCAAAGCAGCAGGCTGCCGTGCCGGCCAATGCCCGAGGCAGTGTCCAAAAGCGGGGTACCGAATCCGAAGCGGCGACGCGCATTGCAGAGCTGCTGAACGAGTTGCGCACCAAGGACGAATATCTCCAGAGCACCCACGAGGAACTGGAGAGCTCCAACGAAGAGCTCAAATCCTCGAACGAGGAAATGCAGTCGGTGAACGAGGAGCTGCAATCCACCAACGAGGAAATGGAAACCTCCAAGGAGGAGCTGCAGTCCGTCAACGAGGAACTGAACACCGTCAATATCGAGCTGCAGACCAAGGTCGCGGACCTGTCGCGGGTCAACAACGACATGAACAACCTGCTGGCTGGCACCGGCATCGGCACCGTGTTTGTCGACCATCAACTGCGCATACTGCGCTTCACCCCCGCGGCCAGCGCCATCATCAACCTGATCCAGAGCGACGTGGGCAGGCCGGTCAGCCACATCGTCTCCAATCTGGTGGGCTATGACAGCATGGTGGCGGATGTGCAAGCGGTGCTGAACACGCTTGCGCCCAAATCCGTGGACGTGCAGACCGCAAACGGCAAATGGCACACCATGCGCATCCTGCCCTACCGCACCCTGAGCAATGTGATCGAGGGCGCGGTGATCTCGTTTGTCGACATCACCGAGACGGTGCAGGTACGCGAGGCATTGCACAAGGCCAATGAGCTGCTGCGCCTGGCCGTGGTCGTACGCGATGCGCACGATGCCATTACGGTGCAGGACCTCGCCGGGCGCATCCTCGCCTGGAACCCCGGTGCCGTAAGGATGTATGGCTGGAGCGAAGCCGAGGCGTTGCTCATGAACGTGCGGGAGCGCATCCCCGAGGCATTGCGTGAGAAAGCCCTGACCACGCTGCGACAGCTGAGCCAGGCCGAAGTGCTGGAACCCTACCGTACCCAGCGGATCAGCAAACAAGGGGTTGTCATGGCGGTCTCGATCATCTCCACGGCCCTGCTGGATGAGTCCGGTGAGATGTATGCGATTGCGACGACCGAGCGGACCGTCGGTGGAGCGGGCGGGGCGGCGCCGTGACCGACAAGAGCAGGCAGGCCGCTTCGGCAAGCTCGCTCCAGGCGCTGCGGCGGCAGGCGGAAGCACGCTTGCTGAATAAGGCTGCGCCAACGCCGGAAAAAATCGAATCCCTGTCGCCGGAAGAAATACGGCTGATGTTGCACGAACTGCAGGTGCACCAGATCGAACTGGAGATGCAGAACGAGGAATTGCGCGATGCGCAGGTGGCACTGGGCCTCGAGCGGGCGCGTTATTTCGACCTCTACGATCTGGCCCCGGTAGGCTATTGCACCGTCAGCGAGCAGGGGCTGATCAAGCAAGCCAACCTCGCCGCCGCCAGCCTGCTTGGGACGACGCGCACCGAACTGCTCAAGCAGCCATGGACCCGGTTCATCCACAGGGAGGACGAGGACCGCTACTACCTGCTCAGGAAAAAACTGGTCGAAAGCGGTGAGCCGCAGTCGGGCGAGTTGCGGATGATGAGGAAGGACGGCACGCAATTCTGGGGGGATTGGGCGGCCACCGTGGCGCATGACAGCGATGGCGAGCTCGAACTGCGTTTCGTGCTGACCGATATCACGGCGCGAAAGAGCACCGAGCAGGCGCTATTGGAAAGTGGCGAGCATTACCACAATTTGTTCACTTCGATTGAGGAAGGCTTTTGCGTCATCGACATGATTTTTGACGAGCACGGCAAGCCGGTCGATTACCGCTTCCTGGAGGTGAACCCGAATTTTGAAAAGCACTCCGGCCTGCACGAGGCCAAGGGCAAGCGGATTCGTGAACTCGTCCCGAACCTGGACACCCATTGGTACGAAATGTACGGCAAGGTCGCGTTGACCGGCGAGTAGTTTCACCACTTGGGCGAAGTCCGCGAAATGGACGGCCGCTGGTTCGACCTGCGTGCGTCCCGGCTGGGCGGGCCGGACAGCCGCAAAGTCGCCGTCCTGTTCAATGACTCCACCGAGCGCGTGCATACCGAAGCCGCGCTGCGCGAGGCCAAGGAAATCGCGGACAAGGCCAAGGAACTCGCGGACAAGGCCAACCGCGCCAAGTCGGAGTTCCTGTCCAGCATGAGCCACGAACTGCGCACGCCGCTCAATGCGATCCTCGGGTTTGCCCAGCTCATCGAAGCCGGGTCGCCGCCGCCGAGCCCCGCCCAGAAGCGCAATGTCGACCACGTCCTCAAGGCCGGGTGGTACCTGCTGGCGCTGGTTGACGAAATCCTCGATCTGGCGGTGATCGAGTCCGGGACGCTCTCGCTGTCGATGGGGGCGGTATCGCTGGCCGAGGTCATGCTCGAGTGCCAGGTCATGGTGGAACCGCAGGCACAGGCGCGCGGGATCCGCATGTCGTTTCCGCGCTTCGATGTCCCGTGCCACGTCAACGCGGACCGGAACCGGGTGAAGCAGGTCCTCTCCAACCTCCTTTCCAATGCGATCAAGTACAACAAGCCGGAAGGGGTGGTGGGCGTGGACTGGACGGTAAGCGCCCCGGGGCGCGTTCGCATCAGCGTCGGTGACACCGGCGACGGATTGGCGCCAGACAAGCTGGCGCAGCTTTTCCAGCCGTTCAATCGTCTTGGCAAGGAGGCCGGCGCGGAGCAG
>JANNWA010000580.1:0-3041 GCA_031408275.1 Pseudomonadota bacterium | reverse complement strand
GCCGTGGGTTATTCGGGAGGCACCACGCCCAACCCGACCTACGAGGAAACGTGCAGCGGCCGCACCAACCACACCGAGGCGGTGCTGGTGGTGTTCGACCCGAAAATCATCACGCACGCGGAGCTCTTCAAGGTGTTCTGGGAGAGCCACGACCCCACGCAGGGCATGCGGCAGGGGAACGACACGGGCAGCCAGTACCGCTCGGCGTTGTATACGTACGGCGACGCGCAGATGGCCGCGGCGATCGCGACGCGCGACGCCTTCCAGCAGGCGCTGGATGCGAAAAACTACGGCAAGATCACCACGGAGATCCGGCCCGCGCCCGAGTTCTACTACGCCGAGGACTACCACCAGCAATATCTCGGCAAGAACCCGAACGGCTACTGCGGGCTCGGTGGCACGGGGGTGACTTGTCCCGTGGGAGTAAATGCGGGGGTACTCGCCAAAGCGTGAGCGTTCGGATCGACAAGTGGCTGTGGGCGGCGCGGTTCTACCGCACGCGCAGCGCCGCGCAGGCCGCGATCGAGGGCGGCAAGGTCAGCCTCAACGGTGAGCGCGTAAAGCCTTCGAAGGAGGTACGGCCGGGCGACCGGCTGGAGGTCGGGTCCGGTGAAGTGAGCCGGGAAATCAGCGTGGTCGCGTTGTCGGACAAGCGCGGCTCGGCCCCTGAAGCGGCAAAGTTGTATGCCGAAAGCGCGGAAAGCGTCCAAAAACGCGCCGCGTTCGCCGAAAACCGGCGCCTTGCCACGGAGCCGGCGCTGGACCTGCACGGACGCCCGACCAAACGTGACAGGAGATCGCTCGCCAAGCTGCGCGGATACTGAAAAAACCTGTCCGTTCAGGGGCCTGCGCTGATACAATGCGGCCCCTTTCGTAGGATTCCGCTCCATGGATCGCACTGCACAACGCCCGCTGCGCAACATCGCAATCATCGCCCACGTCGACCACGGCAAGACCACGCTGGTCGACAAGCTCCTGCAGCAGGCCGGCACGTTCCAGGCCCACGAGCGCATCACCGAGCGGGTGATGGACTCGAACGACATCGAGAAAGAGCGCGGCATCACGATCCTGGCCAAGAACACGGCGGTGGACTTCGACGGCGTGCACATCAACATCGTCGATACCCCCGGCCACGCCGACTTCGGCGGCGAGGTGGAACGCACGCTTTCGATGGTGGACGGCGTCCTGCTGCTGGTGGATGCGGTCGAAGGCCCGATGCCGCAGACGCGCTTTGTCACGCGCAAGGCGCTGGCGCTGGGCCTCAAGCCCATCGTGGTGGTGAACAAGGTCGACCGCGACGGCGCGCGCGCCCAGTGGGTCGTGAACCAGACGTTCGACCTCTTCGACCGCCTCGGCGCGGACGAGTCGCAGCTCGACTTCCCGGTGGTCTACGCGTCGGCCCTGCAGGGCTGGGCGAGCCTGGATCCGGCGTCGGCCATTTCCGGCGGCCCCCGTGGCACCAACATGCGCCCGTTGTTCGAGACGGTGCTCAAGAGCGTCCCGCTTCCGGTGGGCGATCCCACCTTGCCGCTGCAGATGGCGGTGGCCGCGCTGGACTACTCCAGCTACGTGGGCAGGCTGGTGATCGGGCGCCTGCGCCGCGGCGTGATCCGCCCCGGCATGGAAGTGGCCGTGATGGAGCCCAACGGAACCTCGCTGGTGTCCAAGATCACCGGCGTGTACGGCTTCCAGGGCCTGGACCGCGTGCCGATGGAAGAAGCCTACGCGGGCGAGATCGTGCAGGTCACGGGCATCGACGAGGTGTCCATCGGCGCCACGCTGGCTGACAAGGAGCAGCCCGAGGCGCTGCCGGTCCACAAGATCGACGAGCCCACGCTCAACATGAATTTCCAGGTAAACACCTCGCCGCTGGTCGGCCGCGAAGGCAAGTACGTCACCAGCCGCCAGGTGCGCGACCGTCTCTACAAGGAGCTGCTCACCAACGTCGCGCTGCGCGTGGAAGACACCGCCGAGACGGACGTGTTCCGGGTCTCGGGCCGGGGCGAGCTGCACCTCACCATCCTGATCGAGAACATGCGCCGCGAAGGCTTCGAGCTGGCCGTGTCCCGGCCGCAGGTGATCCTCAAGAACATCGACGGCGTCGTGTGCGAGCCGTTCGAGATGCTGTCGGTTGACGTCGAGGAAGCCAACCAGGGCGCGGCGATCGCGGCGCTCAACGGCCGCCGCGGCGAGATGCTCGACATGTCGCAGGACAGCCGCGGCCGCGTACGCCTCGACTACCGGATCCCGGCGCGCGGGCTGATCGGCTTCCAGACCGAATTCATGACCATGACCCGCGGTACCGGGGTGCTGTCGCACGTGTTCGACGAGTACGCGCCGATGAAAGGCGAAAGTTCGGACCGGCGCGCCGGTGCGCTGATCTCCGGCGACGACGGCGCGGCAGTGGCCTACGCGCTGTGGAAGCTGCAGGAGCGCGGCCGCATGTTCGTGAACCCCGGCGACCCGGTGTACGAAGGCATGGTGGTGGGCATCCACACCCGCGACAACGACCTGATCATCAACCCGGTCAAGGAAAAGCACCTGACCAACGTGCGTTCCTCGGGCAAGGACGATGCGATCCTGCTGACCCCGCCGATCAAGCTCACGCTGGAGTCCGCGGTCGAGTTCATCGCCGACGACGAGCTGGTGGAAGTGACCCCCAAGTCGATCCGCATCAGGAAGCGCCACCTTCAGGAACACGAGCGCCGCAAGCAGTCGCGCACGGCGGTCGCCGCGGCCTAGCCTGGCGCTTTAATTCGGAAGAATTTACTTTCGGATATCGGCTCTGGGAGCGGCTCTCCGGGCAGTTTGTGTACCGGTAAAGATACATTCTTGAGTGGATTTCGGCCTTACCTTCTTTCGAGCCGTTGTTCGAGTTCCCGCGCCTGCGCCTTGAGTTTCTCCGGGTTCGCCCGGGCCAATTGATCGAGGTTGAGGACTTTCCACCGCATGCCGGGCAGTTGCCCGAGGTGCTCGATGCCAAGCAGTGCGAAGTCCGCCTCGTTGCGCGCGAGCGAGAGCAGGAACGTCCGTTCATCGGT
>JANNWA010000579.1:0-5770 GCA_031408275.1 Pseudomonadota bacterium | reverse complement strand
GCGCTTGTCCATCGACAGGACTTCGCAGAAGGTGTTGTAGCCGCCCATCGCGACCACGCCCGCGGCACGCGCCACCAGCGCCTCGAGGTGGCTGTGGAAGGTGATGACATCGACGCGCTTGAGCCGCGCGACGCGGTCCATGAACTCCGCCTGGCGTTCGGGCTGCATGAAAGGCCCGAGCACCAGCAGCGCCGGATAGGGCAGCAGCGGATCGTGCTCGTAGGCGCGCAGCACCCATTCGATCAGCGCCTCGCCGTCGCCGCCGCCGCCGGTGGTGACCAGGAGGTAGGGCCGGTTGGTGATCTCGGGCATGCGCGGCGGCGCGCCGTGGGTCGCCACCTCGCGATGCAGATAGCCGGTGTAGACCATCTTCTGGCGCACGCTGATCGGCAGGGACACGCCCTCGAGCGGGTCGCAGATCTGCGGCAGGCCGTAGACCCAGATTTCGTCGTACAGATCGCGCAGCGCCGGCAGCACGTTCTTGCGCCGCCATTCGGGCACCAGGAGCTTGGGCTCGTCCATCACGTCCCGCAGCCCGAGCACCAGGCGCGTGCCGCGCTGCTTGAGCATTTCCAGCGTCTCGAGGACCTCGCCGCGCAAGCCGAGCGGTTCCTTGTCCACGATGAAAATGTCCGGGTCGAACATCTCCGCCGTGTGACGGATGATGGATGCGCGCATCTTGAGCATCTGCTCGACGTCGATGTGCAGGTTCAGCGCGGTGTATTCGCCGTTGCGCAGCTTGATCACGCCGGGCACCCGGACGAAATCGACGCGCGAACGAAAGTCGAAGCTGCCGATGATCGGCGAACCCGACAGGATCAGCACCGAGAGGTGCTTGAAGCGGTCGACGAGCGAATGCGCGATCGTGCGGCAGCGCCGCAAATGGCCGAGGCCGAACGTATCGTGGCTGTAGATCAGAATGCGGCCGTCTTTGCGTCCCGACATCATTTTTATGCTTACTCCCTGGGAGCCCTTTTGCGGGCTTCCTTAGACCTTACTGGCGATCCGGTTGCCCGTGCTGGCGGACGCAAAGCGCGATTCTGCCTCCCCCCCCGAGGCGGCGCAAGCAAGGGTTTCTGGTGTCCCCGGGCGCCCCTAAAGGGGGGCCTTCAGGGCCGCCGAGATGTCGGTGCGCGCGCGGCAGGGCTTGCATGCGCCGCAGACCCGGAATCCGTCCAGGGTATGCACCGGCCTGCGGCAGGACCAGGTCAGCCGTCGCACCTCCGGCTCGAGAAGGGCGGCGATTTGGGGCTTGCTAAGCGCGTACACGGGATAAATCCATTGGACCACCGGTTCGCCGAGCTTGCGCGCCCGGTAGCACTCGTACATGGCCCCGAACACCCTGCGCTGCGCCACGGTCACCGACCGCTTGACCTCATCCAGGTCGCGGGCCAGCGTGCCCACCGCGATGCGATTGCACCCGGGTGTGTCGATCGCCACCTCGCACGCGACAAACGCGACCGACAGGTAGTCGATGGGAATCGCCTCGAGCGCCGAAAAATCGAGCCCCGACTCGGAGTAGCGGAACGGCCGGTAGCGGCGGCGGCACCATTCCAGGATCGAATCGACCGCCGCCTGCTCGGCGTCGGCGCGCCCCTCCCGGTTGGCCATCCGGATGTGGTGCACGCGCAGGTCGTCCGTGGTTTCGGCCAGCAGCCGCACGAGCACTGCGGTGCTGTCGAGCCCGCCCGAATACATGACAAGGGTAGTCAAGCGCCGCCGTCCGGATTGGAGTCCCGCACATCCATTCGAACGCCCGGGAGGCTTATTTTCAAAGGCGAAATTGTACCCTGTAAGATTCGCACATGACCCCCGAAATCACCCCCCAGATCATCGTTTCCCTGCTCGCGCTGGGCATGTCGCTGTCGTTCATCGTCGCCGACCGGGCATCCCCGATCAGCCGGGTGCTGGCCGCATTCCTGGCCAGCATCGGCCTGTCGATCGCACTGGGAGCCCTGTTCGAACTGCCCATGCACCGGCAGGGCCGCATGCCCGTCTGGGCCGGGATATTCGCGCTTCCCGAGACGCTTGCCTTCATCTTTGCGTTCGAATGGCTGCTCAGGGTCCGGCGCACCATCCCTGCCGGCCGGCTGCAAACGCGGTTTGCCGACAGGCTGCTGCGCACCGCCCAGGGACTGGCCGCGTTTTACGGCGTCGCATCGCTCTTATGGCCAAAGCAGCGATCGGAGCACTTCATCAACCTGATGCGCAACGCAAGCGACCAGGTGCATCCCTTGTTTTTCGTTTTCGCAGGACCGCTGGTCCTCGGACTGTTCCTCGGCACCGTGTCCGGGGCTCTGATGCTCAGGCGCCGCCCGGACCGTGCCGAAGCCCTGCGCGGGATCGCATTCCTCATCGGGGCGCCGTTCATGGCCTCGGGGCTGATCCTGCCTCTGCACCTCGCTCCAGTGTCCACTGCGTTCGGCCTGCTGATCTTCCTCGTCGGCGCCGTGCAGTATCACGTCACGCAGGGCCGTCGCGCGCAGTTCATGGCGCGCTTTCTTTCGCCCCAGGTGGCGAAACTCGTGAGCGAACGCGGACTCAAGAGCGCGACCGACGAGCAGACCCTGGAGATGTCCGTGGTCTGCTGCGACCTGCGCGGATTCACCGCGTTTTCCGCGGCGACTTCTTCCAAAAAGGTGATCCAGATCCTGCGCGAGTACTACGACGCGGTCGGCGCTGCAGCGGCCGAGTTCGGCGGCACCATCAAGGACCAGGCGGGCGACGGCGTGCTGATCCTGGTCGGCGCGCCGATCGCGTTCGAGGATCACGCACTGCGGGCGGTCGAATTGGCCAGGCGAATCCGCGTCAGCGGGATGGCAGTCACCGAACGCTGGTCAGACGCCGAATTGCACCTGGGCGTCGGCGTGGGCGTCGCGAGCGGATTCGTGACGGTCGGGGTCATCGGCGCCGCTTCGCGGCTGGAATACACCGCGGTCGGCCCCGCGGTAAACCTGGCGTCACGGCTGTGCGGTGAAGCGGTCCACGGCGAAATCCTCGTCGACCTGCGCACCACGGAGTTGCTGGAGGGCGCAACCCAACGCGCCGCGCTAGCGCCGGGCGAAGCGCTGCAGATCAAGGGGTTCGGGCAACCGGTGCAGAGCTACGTGCTGGCTCCTACCTGACACCTCGCGCGCTGCGTGTCAGATCCGCCGGGTCAGATGCGATAAGCGACCGTAGTCATGACCTTCGCCATCAGGCGCATGATTTCCTTTGCCGGATCCGGCATTTCCGCGGCTCCGAGGGACACCGCCGTGGCCCGGTGTTGCCCTTCTTCGGCGGCCATCTGCCGGACCACTGCACGGGTGCGCTCATCATCCGGGGAAAGCTTTTCGAGATGGCCTGCCAGGTGCTCCTCGACCTGCCGCTCGGTTTCGGCGAGAAAGGCGAGGTTCCAGCGGTCGCCTAACGCGCCGGCCGCGACGCCCATCGCGAGCGACCCCGCGTACCAGACCGGATTCAGCAGGCTCAGCCGCCCGCCCAGTTCGTGAATACGGTCGGCGCTCCACGCGAGGTGGTCCTGCTCCTCGATGGCCGCCCTTTCGAGCGCTCGCCGGTTCGCCGGATCGCGGGCAGTCAGGGCTTGTCCCAGGTACAGGGCTTGCGCGCACACCTCGCCGACATGGTTTACCCGCATCAGCGCCGCGGCACGGTCGCGGTCTTCCTGCGACAGTTCGCTTTCGGGGAGCGCTTGTGCCGGAGAAGGCCGTTGCGCGGCGTGCACGCCAGAAACGGTGCGCAAGGCGCGGTCGAATTCCGTGATCGCACGGTCGAAGATAGAAGGGTTCATTGGGCTCAGTGTAGCAAAGGCCATGCGCAAGCATCAGCTTGCAGGGTAGGCGCCGAATTAGACAATGCCTCGCGAAGAGCCGCATTGTGCTGGCGGTGCCGTAACTTTGACCGCTCCGTCGCGCCTAGTGATTGGTACGGCTAAAGGCGGCAGGTCAGTTGTGCCTCAGCCGGGGCTGTAAAAGTTGATGTTTTGTACTTTATAAGCCAGGCACATTCAAGAACGAAGTGCGCTTTTGTTACGAGCGAAGTATTCCAGAATTAGCTGGTTTGGTGTTCGGTAGCCCAGTGTTTTTCGTGGTCGATTGTTGAGCGCATGTGCAATTCGATCGAGGTCGGACTGAGTGTACTGAGCCAGTGAGCTGCGTTTCGGGATGTACCTTCGGATCAGTGCGTTGTGATTTTCGTTGAGTCCTCGCTGCCACGCTGCGTAGGGTCGTGCGAAGTAGCAGCGGGTACCGAGCGCTTGTGTGATGCGCTCATGGCCGCAGAACTCCGCGCCGTTATCCAGGGTAAGGGTATGGACGGGCGCACCCAGTGCTTTGAGCGAGCGTACGATCGCGTTGCAAACGTGCTCGGTCGTACGCCGCGGGACCTTTTCGATCACGATGTACATGGAGCGCCGCTCGACGATAGTGAGCACGGCGTTGGTGTGGGAGGCATCGGCCAAGGTATCGCCCTCCCAATCGCCGATACGCCGCTTGAGGTCGACGATGGCCGGCCGGTGCTCAATGCCCACCCGGTTGGGGATGAGGTGGCGACGGGCGCGCGCGGCGCCATAGCGCTTGCGGCGCAGCTTCTGGCAAGGCAAGAGCTTCCACAACTGACCGCCCGCGCTCTTGTCGGCATAGATGTGGGTGTAAATCGACTCATAGGACACCCGCAGACCCTCGGTCGTGCGCAGCCATCCAGAGATCTGATCGGGCGTCCAGCCGATGGAGAGCAACTCATGCACTCGTGGCCACAGGCGCGGTTCGATCTTGCGCGCGTTAGCACGAGCGCGGCTTCGAAGCCGCGCTCGTGCTAACCGATGTGCTTTGCGAGCTTTATAACCGTCAGGACCCGCATTGCGTTCTATTTCCCGGTCGATGGTGCTGCGAGAGCGGCCAAGACTTTGAGCAATCTTGCCGTGGTTCCACATAAACCGATGCATCCACTCGATCTGATATCTTTCGTCCAAGGTAAGGTGCGTACGTTCTTTCATCGGTGCAACTCCAGTTTGGCGATTGCAGGGGCATTGGTGCTAGCGCACCTTACCCCATGCAATAGTTCAACTAAATTGCACTTCGTATTTGAAGCCGGGCATTGGCTGTGGCCGTTCCGATGGGAATTCCCTTGCATAAAACGGCAAACCGTTGAACGGGATCATCGACCCCTTCCTCGCTGTCAAGATCGCCTGTGCGATCGTCATCGTGGTCACCGCCTCGCGCGCCACCGAGCGTGCGGGGCCGTTCCTCGGCGCGATGATCGCCACGCTGCCGGTGTCCACGGGGCCGATCTACGCCTTCCTCGCGATCGACCACGGGGCGCAGTTCATCTCGGACAGCGCCCTCATGGGCGTGGCGGGCGTGACCGCGACCGTCGCCTTCGTCGCGATGCATGCGGTGGTCGCGCAGCGGTTCTCCACGCCGGTGTGCGTGCTGGCGGCCACCGCCTGCTGGTTCACGGTGGCGCTGCTCCTGCAGCTGCGCGAGTGGGCCTTCATTGAGGTGTGCGCGCTGTTGGCCGCGTGCTTTGGCGTGGCGATCCGGGCGTTGCGCCGCTTCGTGGTCGAGAGCCAGGCACCGCCCATGCCGCGCGTGCGCTTCGACCTCGCGCTGCGCTCGGCGCTGGTTGCCTGCGTGGTCGTCGCCACCACCATCGCAGGGAACGCGGTCGGGCCGGCGGCCACCGGGGTGCTGGCGACCTACCCGGTGGTATTCACGTCGCTCGTTTTGATCCTGCAGCCGCGCTGGGGCGGGCCGTTCGTCGCGTCGCTGCT
>JANNWA010000578.1:0-5398 GCA_031408275.1 Pseudomonadota bacterium | reverse complement strand
ACGATCTGCACGGTGATGCCTTCCATGTTCGTGCCGGGCTGCCTCGGCAGGAGCTTGAAGCGCAGCGACGAGCCCGGCGCGAGGATGCGTCCCTGCTCCTCGAAGAGGTCCATTCCCCGGATGATCTTGCGGTAGGATTTTTCGACCGGATTGCGCGTGGCGGTTACCGTCACCGACTCGGGGTCGGTGTCCGTTGCGACCCTTGCCTGCGCATGGACGGCCGTGCACGCGAGAAGCAGCGCGCAGGCTATCGTGCAGTGGAACGGCAAGGCACCCATGGCGCGCCCAAGCTACCGGGGTTTTGTCCCGCGATATGTTCGGTATGCAACTTAGGGGCTTGCCCCAAGGGGACGCCCGGGCACCAGGCTGGGCATGTTTGACCAGTGATACCCTACACACAACCGCATCGCCTCGAGAGGAGCATTCAAATGAGCCCCAGCAGCCATATCGTGCGGCGCTGACCGTGGAGGAAAAGAGTCGCGATGACTTGATTCTTCTATTCCACGCCGCCGTTGCGGAACATCGTTGGGACGACGCGTTGGACGTAGTCTCCGGGTTCGTTGCGGCTGACCCGGGCAACGCCGCCCTCCACTACCACAAGGGCGTGGTGTTGAATCGCCTGGGCAGGCACGCTGACGCGATCGCCTCCTATCGGGAGGCCATTCGCAGCGTATCCCCGGCGATTTTCGACCTCCCGGATCCCAGTACCGCCCCTAATCGGCAATTTGCTTCCGATGTCTTCATCAACCTTTCCTTCGCGCAGACCGATCTGGGCCTGTTCGAGGACGCCGTGCGTTCCATCGAACGCGCGGCAATGCTCGGCGACGATCAGCTAGACACCGCCCCCTACGTCGAGCGCGTCCGCTTCATCGCCAAGCGGCGGGCCGATCCCGCCGCGGCGCGCGACACCGCCGAAATGAATGCCGCGATCGACGCCATGAATGGCGAACTGGAGAGGAATCCCTTGTATGCATCATCCACGTTCTGGGAGCACGTGGGCCGGGTTCACCTCGACATGCTCAGGCTTTACGGGTTCGAGAACTTCAAGCGCACTGTCGCCCACAACTACCAGAATTGGCTGATCACCGACACACGGGATCCGCAATTTTGCAGCATGATTTCCAATTGGCCGCGGCACAACAGCAGGCAGCCGTTGATCAACGACATCGAAGCGCCCTCTCATGTGGGATTCCATACCGAAGCCACCGGGGGAGGAATAACAAGGCCCGGATACGTGCTGGCCGGCCGCGATGCTCGCGAGGTGTACAGACTCACGGTCGGCCTGATATGGGAATACGTGCTGGCTACCGACCGCCTCGGCGTGCTTGAAAACCTCTTCGAACTCGAGGTTGGGAATCCCATCCGCATCACCCGGCAAGGGCGGCTCATTTCCTCCGACATCGCGCATTCGGTTCGCGAGCGGAACCTGCTGATGGAAACCTGCGGCCTGGAGGCGAATGCAGGCCTCTGCGTCGCCGAAATCGGTGGCGGAGGCGGCCGTCTGGCGGAGATATTCGGCCGCACAACCAACTACCGCTATTTCATCTTCGACATCGCTCCGGCGCTGTACGTGTCGCAACGGTATGTAAAGACCATTTTCCCGGACGAGAAGGTGTTTTCCTTCAGGCCGTTCACATCATTCTCGGAGATAGAGGAGGAGCTGGCCGGCTGCCGATTCGCCTTCTTTACCGGAAACCAGATTGAACACATGCCGGACGGGATGTTCGATCTGTTCATCAACATGAATTCGCTCATGGAGATGCGAATGGAGCAGGTCGTCAATTACCTTGGCCACATCGACCGGCTGACAAGACTGGCGTTCCTGTCGCGCCAGTGGATCAAGTGGAGCAATGAATGGGATGCAATCACCCTGGGCCGGGAGAGCTTCTCCCTCGGCACGAGCTGGGAAAAGGTCGTCGATATCGTCGACGAGATCCATCCGCACTTCTTCAACCATGTCTGGAAGAAGAAAGGCTGACCGTGCAAATGCCCGAGCGTCCAAACTCAACTTACTGAGCCGCCTGGGCCCCGAGGGCGAAGCCCCGCGACTTCTTCGGACGGGGCAAGGCGGCCCTAGCGGGGCACGAGCACCAGGTCGAGATTGGCACCTGCGCCGATTTCGAGCCAATACTCGGCCAGGTCGACCAGGGTCGAGCGCCGTATGGGGAATATGCATTCCCAGTATACGAAATGGTAGGCGTAGCCCCAGTTGTCGAAACGGTCAAGCAGTTCAGCGTACGGGGTTCCCATCGCCGACAAGCCGAGCGGCTCGAATTCGACCAGCATCAAGGGCTTGGGCACCGAGCGAGCGATCAATCGCAGAAGCCCGGCGAATACTTCGCCCTCCGCGCCTTGGGTATCGCACTTGATAAAGTCCACCCGCGGCAGGGCTTGGAGCAGCTCATCGCCAACCTGTTTCACGATCTCGATCGACGCGATGCCGGACTCCGTCGAGGCGAGCCGGTGGTCGCCCTTGTTGTTCCTGCTGAGATAGAGTGGCGCCGTACCCGCCGCGCTCGCCAGGGCGGAATTGTGCAGGACGACGTTGGTGCAGCCGTTGAGGGCGCAGTTCTCGCGGAGCAACGCAAAGTTGTCCGGATCGGGTTCGAAAGCATGGACCACGCCGCGAGTGGCGAGTTTCGCCGCGACGACGGTGTAGTAACCAAGGTTGGCACCAATATCAAGCACGACGTCCGCCGGCTTGATGCTCCTCATCAGAAACCCCGTCTGGGGAAATTCCCAGAAGCCGTCCCGCCGAATGATGTCCGAGACGAAATCGTCCGCATGGAGCCGCAGCCGCAACGGCTCGCCTGCGATCGCAATTCTGAGGGGGACGGGCTCTGTGGCAGAAACCATGCCGCAATTATCTTGCAACTCGTGCGCCTTCGCCATCTCGATCGAAACCACCAACGAGGCCCGGACAAGAATCTGTCAGGCATTACGCTAGAATGAAAATTTGGCGATCTATTCCGCCCATTTGCAATGACCGTCGCCGCCCCCCACCCCTTGCCGCCCGATCTCTCGTTGCAGCAGGCCATCGCGCAGCATCAGGCAGGGCGGCTAAAGGAAGCTGAACAAATCTACCGCGCCATCTTGCAGGCTGAGCCTGCACACCCGGACGCAAACCACAACTTTGGAGTGCTGGCGGCGCAGACGGGGCAATATGCAGCTAGCCTGCCTTATCTGAAAGCCGCGCTGGCGATCGATCCGATGCACGAGCAGTACGCCTTGTCGTATGCCGAGGCGCTGTTGGCGAACCGTCAGGCCGGAGAGGCGCTGAGCATCGTTCGAGCCGCCATACAGCGCGGGCTGGATACCCCGGCCACCCAAGAGCTGCTGCAAAGGGCCAAGGCTGCCACCCGCTACGAAACTGACAATGCCGAGGAGCACTACAACCTTGGCATTGCCCTGAGAGCCCGCGGCCAGCTTGACGACGCGGTGGCGTGCTATCGCCGGGCGCTGGAGATCAGGCCCGATTTTCTCGAGGCACACTACAACCAGGGCAATGCCCTGCGCGACGTCGGGCAGCTCGATAAAGCGGTGGCCAGCTATCGCCGGGCCCTGGAAATCAAACCGGATTACATCGAAGCGCACAACAATCTGGGCAATGCCCTTTCAAGCCTCGGGCAATTCGATGACGCGGCGGCGAGCTTTCGCCGGGTGCTGGAGATCAATCCGGATTTTGTTTTGGCGCACAGCAACCTGGGCAATGTCCTGCGGGACCTCGGGCAACTCGACAGCGCGGCATCGAGCTATCGCCGGGCCCTGGAAATCAAACCTGATTTTGAGCAAGTACATAGCAACCTGCTGGTTCTCTACAGCTACAACGCCTTGATCGACCCTCTCCAATACCTGGCCCAGGCAAACACCTGGGAGTTGGCCTGCGTGCCTGCGCAAGATCGCCAGGCGGCTCGCCACAGGGTTTTCAAGCGCTCCGCTCTCCCCGGCAGGCGGCTGCGGGTGGGCTATGTATCGGCGGATTTCCGACGACATGCTGTGAGCTATTTCATGGAGCAATTGTTCGCTCGCCATGACCGGGCGCGCATAGAGCTATTTGCATATTCGACCGGGGGGCAGCGTGATGCAGTTACACAACGCCTGGAGGCGCTGGCGGAGCACTGGATTCCCGTCGCGGGGATTGCAGATACCGAGGTCCGGGCGCGCATTGAGGCAGACGGCATAGATGTGCTGATCGACCTTTCCGGTCATACCGGTGACAATCGACTAGGGGTTTTTGCGCGCCGCGCCGCGCCGGTGCAGGTCCACTATCTCGGTTATTTCGCCAGCACCGGACTGACGGAAATGGATTACTTCATCGGCGATGAAGTCCTGACGCCTGCCTGGACGGACAGCCACTTTCGCGAAACAGTGTGGCGCCTGCCCAGACTTAGAGCAAGCTACGACGCCACGGCGGACGCCCCTGTCCCCGCCTGGCGCCCAAGCCAAGACGGCACCGTATGGCTGGGAAGTTTTAACAACCTGGGCAAACTTACGCCTGCGACCGTGGCTATCTGGGCGAGGGCGCTGCAGGGGCTACCGGAGGGCAGACTGCTGCTGAAGACTTCGGAGCTGGGCGATACCGGCAATCGCCAGCGCCTCCTCGACGACTTTGCCGGCCATGGCATTTCGCCGGACCGCATCGAACTCCAAGACAGGAGCGCCACGCTGGATTGGCCTGCCCATATGGCCAGCTACGACCGGCTGGACATCGCGCTCGACCCCGTGGGCGCTCATGGGGGCTACACCACGACTTGCGACGCCTTATGGATGGGAGCACCAGACATCACGATGGTGGGGAACCGCATGGCGTCGCGTATGGCGGCTTCGATTCTGAACACCATCGGACGCCCGGAATGGATCGCCCGCTCCGAGGCGGAATATGTGAACAAGGTTGTCGCACTTGCCCTGGATGTGGTGCAGCGCCAAGCGCTTCGCACAGATCAGCGCCGGATGATAGCCAACAGCCCGCTGTGCGATGCACGCGGCCTGGCCAGGGCCCTGGAGGACGCTTACTCTGAAATGTTCGAGCGCTGGCTCAGCTTAAAAAATTAGCCGCGCCGGGCGCGGCCTCGCTGGCGCAGATTCATGTGCGCAGAACTTCCAATAGGGTTGCCTAATCCATGACGCCCACTGTCACACTCACTCTCATCGACGGGGTAAGGGTTGTCGTCCCCGACTCGCTGAACCTGATCACGCCCTACGTGCTGCTGGAGCAACAGGATTGGTTTGAAGCCGAGTTCAAATTCTTGCGCTAACTGCTACGGCCGGGACAGAAAACCATTGATATTGGCGCCAACTTTGGCGTCTACACCCTGTCCATGGCTAAAGCGGTGGGGCCATCAGGACGGGTGTGGGCCTTCGAACCGGCGTCAAGCACGGCAAGACTGTTGGCCGAGGG
>JANNWA010000577.1:0-3358 GCA_031408275.1 Pseudomonadota bacterium | reverse complement strand
CCGCAGCCGAAATTGTAAACCCAGTGGTAGGGACTACAGCCGCAGAAGGCAAAAGCAAAGTGTTATAGAACACACCTCAGAAGGGGTGCCTGTATAGTAATTGCCGATTTGATCATTAGGGATTGGATTAAGCATATAGGCACCCCTTCTGAGGTGTGGTTCTATAACACTTTGCTTTTGCCTTCTGCGGCTGTAGTCCCTACCACTGGGTTTACAATTTCGGCTGCGGCCGCCATATCTGGATCGGCCACATGGACCTGTCTCAATCGCTTGGAGTGCCGGGGCAGTTCGAGCACCCCACCTTCCTCGAGGCCGTGGACACCGTGCGCACGGCCGCACGGCAGCATGGCAAGTCACTTGGCCGTCTGGCCGGAAGCGTCGATGAATCAAAGCGGCTGGTCGCCGCGGGTTTCGACCTGATCGCGCTCTATACGGATGTGGTGGCCCTTCAACAACGGCTTGCCGAAGGCATAAGTGCGCTCAAGGAAAGCCGGTGAGTGCGCCATCTTTTGTTGTGGGCCTGTCGGCGGGCTTCAGGAGGAGCGACGGCAGCGATGTCTTCCCTGACTTCGACCTGTCGCCGCTTACTAACGATCCGGCCGTCGAGATCCGCAGGTTGACCACTTCCGGCCGAATCGATGCACGAGACGTCGCCGGGATGGACGCGTTGATACTTCTGGGCGATGCGTTCGATGCCGAAAGCGTTCCGTCAAATCGGCGTCTGAAGCTGGTGGCGCGATTCGGCGTCGGATTCGACAAAGTAGATCTTCCCGCCTGCAATGCCGCTGGTATCTTCGTGTCGATCACGCCGGATGCCGTCCGGCGGCCGGTCGCGGTCGCCATACTCACACTGATACTCGCGCTCAGCGGGCGCTTGTTTGAGAAGGATCGACTGACCCGCCTGGGCGCAGCCGGCTTCGCGCAGCGCGGTGCGATCATGGGCGTCGGCCTCGCGGGCAAGGTGCTCGGATCGATCGGCCTGGGCAACATCGCCGGGGAAATGTTCCGCCTCGCTCGACCGCTGGACATGCGCTTTATTGCGAACGATCCGTTCGCCGATCAACGCCATGCCGAGGCGTTCGGTGTGACGCTAGTTCCGCTCGACGAACTCTTTGAGCAGTCTGACGTCCTCACGGTCAACTGCCCCGCCCTGCCCGCCACGTTGGGGCTGGTGAGCCGCGATCGGCTGCGCCGGATGAAGACCGGCGCCTATCTGATCAATACCGCGCGCGGAACGATCGTGGACCAAGCTGCGCTTGTGGAAGCGCTGAATCAAGGATGGATTGCCGGCGCGGGACTCGATGTGCTGGAGCCCGAGCCACCGTCGCAAGACGATCCAATTCTGACTGCCAAGAACGTGATTCTGACACCGCATGCCCTATCCTGGACGGATCAGTCATTTGCGGCAATCGGCCGAAGCTGCGTTGATTCAGTTCAGGCTGTACGAGCGAATGGCGTTCCAGAGCACCTGGCGAATCCGGACATAGCTGGCTTGTAATCCTGTCCTGCGGTCTAGAGATGGATTCGCGGATTCGCTGGAACTGACCTGCCCAGGGAATTTTGGACCAGTTGCTACTTGATGTTCACGATCATCGGCGACATGGGCATGACCGGACAGCTGATCCGCCTGAACTCCTACCAGTGGCAGGCCCTCGCCGAGGCCAAGCTGGAGAAATTCCTCTACATCGCCATCCTCTGGGGCGGCAGCTGGTTCAAGGTCGTCGAGGACGCACAGATGATGACGAAGAAGAAGTAGCGGGGTGGAACGCTCCGGGAGAATGTACCGGTACCGGTACACAAATCACCCAGATACCGGCTCCCAGAGCCAATCTTATTAAGCCATTGTCCATGAATATATTTTATGTCATGTACGACGATGACCCATTGCGCAGCTACTGACGGGCGGAAACGAGCATCGTCCACAGGTGTTCGGCCGCACCTTCATGCGATATCCTCAATTTTGACCGAAGCGAGCACTCGACTATCTGAAGTTCTGAGCGCAGCACTTAAAGTAAATCGTTGATTTACGTCTTTTTAAAAAACAATAAATTGTCGTAGTAATATTACGATTTATTAAATCTTTCGAAATAAACCCCTGAAAATTATTTTAAATACTGATAAAGTAGTAGTATGGCTACTACTAATACCAGCAAACTAAATTCCCTCTACACGAGTCTGCTCCCGGGTTCCCCGATAACTTCGGCGCAGCTCGCGAAGAGGGGAATCTCGGCCGACCTCGCGGTTCACTACGCCCGGTCGGGCTGGCTGGAGCGGCTTGCACGCGGAGTCTTCAAGAAGCCTGGTGCCACGCTGCTGCTTCACCCAAGCCTGGTCGTCCTCGAGCGGCAGATCGAAGGCCTGCACGTGGGCGGCAAGACGGCGTTGGACTGGTATGGGATACGCCATTACGTATGGCGGCAACCCGTGGTGCACCTGTATGGCTGGGGCGCCGCCCGCCTTCCGGGCTGGTTCACGACGCACTTCCCCGCTGAGTATCATCGCAAGCGGCTGTTCGATGAAACGCCCGACAAGATGCTCGCGGTAATACCCTTCGAGAACGCAGCTGGCGCGCCCAGAACCTCGACGCCGAACCGCGCGTTCCTCGAACTGCTCGATGAAGTCGGCGTAAGGCAACCGCTGCAGGAAGCAAAGGAGATCGCCGAGAGCGCCCACACGCTGAATGCCGAAGTGCTGACGGAACTGCTCAAGCGCTGCACCAGCGTCAAGACGGTGCGGCTCTGCCTTTCGCTCGGACGCGAACTCCAGCTACCCTGGGCAGAGAAACTCGACGCAACAGGGTTGCGCAAAGGCAGCGACCGCCCGTGGATATCCAAATCCAGGGACGGCCTGCTGGTGCTCAAATGAACCGGGTCTATCTCGACACCGCGCGGCTGCTGACCCAAGTCGCGCCGGCCGTGTTCGCCGGCAGGCGCTTCGCCCTGAAAGGCGGGACGGCAATCAACCTGTTCGAGCGGGACATGCCCCGCCTATCCGTCGACCTGGACCTGGTGTTCATAGACCACCGCACGGAACGCGAAGCAGCGCTTGCGATCATCGAACAAGACCTACGCAGCGCTGCCACCCTGTTGGGAAAACGCGGATTCCAGACTCGCGCGGCGGCGGCAGCCGACACGAGCGAAACCAAGCTCTTTGTCGAACGCGACGGGATCCAGGTCAAGGTCGAAGTCAACCATGTAATGCGCGGCACCCTGCACCCGGTTCGCCAGGCATCGCTCGCCGCCGGAGCCAGGGAGACGCTCATGGCCGACCTGGAACTGCCCGTCGTTTCTCTGGAAGACCTCTACGGCGGAAAGCTCGTGGCCGCAATGGACCGGCAGCACCCGCGCGACCTGTTCGA
>JANNWA010000576.1:0-2500 GCA_031408275.1 Pseudomonadota bacterium | reverse complement strand
CTCTTCCTTCGTGCAGTAGCAGCGGTAGGCCTTGCCTTCGGCGAGCAGTACGTCGATGACCTCGCGATACCGCGGAAAGCGCTGGGTCTGGTAGTACGGACCTTCGTCAGCTTCCAGGCCCAGCCACTGCATCCCCTCGAGGATGACCCGCACGGCCTCGTCGGTGGAGCGCTCGCGATCGGTATCCTCGACCCGCAGGATGAACCGGCCCCCATGGCGCCGTGCATGCAGCCAGCTGAACAGCGCAGTGCGTACCCCGCCGATGTGCAGAAGGCCGGTCGGGCTCGGGGCGAAGCGCGTGACGACGGTCATCCTGGAACCTGTGGCGGCCGGAAACGGGGCGCGAATGGTAGCACCGCCGGGATCGTTGCTTCAGAGCCGCTCCAACGCCTAGAATCGCGGCCTTCTCGGGCGGGCGGTTAGCTCAGCGGTAGAGCACTGCTTTCACACGGCAGGGGCCACTGGTTCGATCCCAGTACCGCCCACCATCTCCTTCGGCGCAGACCCACCCGCTGCGCCCTGCTGCCTTTCCGGCAGCGCCAATGCGCATCTGAATTCCCTTTCTCCCCAATGGTTTGTGACGTGGATCCCGGTTCGCGAGCCTGCCCTGCTTTGTCGCCGCCAGCCGTCATTGGCGCTGTTGCCCGCGCGCCCGATCATGGTGGGGATGCGGCCCGGAGCCTTCCGTTTCCACGACTGCGAGGATCGAACCATGATGCGCATTGTCACGCTGCTGCTTGCCGCCCTTTTCGTCGCGGGTCTCGCCGCCGAGGCCTTTGCCGACCCGCCGTCCTGGGCGCCCGCGCATGGCTATCGCAGCAAGGAAAAGGGCAAGGGTCGCCGCGGCGACGATGGCCAGGACCGCTACTGGGTTGGCTATTCAGGCCGTGAATACGATCGCGACTTCGAAGTCGTCCAGGGCCGCTGCAATCGCGAGCAGATCGGCGCCGTGCTCGGTGGCGTCGTCGGTGGCGTCGTCGGCAACCAGGTGGGGAGCCGCGACAACCGCACGGTCTCGACCATCATCGGCGCCGCGGTCGGCGCGCTGATCGGTGCGAAGGTCGGCAGCGACATGGACGATCGCGATCGCGCCTGCATGGGCCAGGCGCTCGAACTCGGGGTCTCCGGCCGTCGGGTTGCCTGGACCAATGAAACGTCGGGCGTGCGCTACGAACTCGTGCCCGCGGACGGTCGGCGGGAAACCGGCCCCGTGTGCCGCGATTTCCGACTCACTGCAGTACAGGGAAAGGATCGCCGCGACCGCGACGCTCGCGCTTGCCAGACGCGGCCAGGTGTGTGGGAACTGTCCCGAGGCTGAGCCTCTCGCCGGGTCCAAGCCCTGCCCGTCGCGGTGCGCCGGGCCGCTCCGCGACGTTCAGACTCGTGCGACGAGGCGCAGCAGCCGATGGCTGCCGCTGACGTACTCGGAGCGATGCAGGATCTCGAAACCCGCTTCCTTCAGCAGGTGAACGTAGTTGTGGGAGAACGAGCGCTCGTAGCCATACGGCGGGGAGCCCAGCTCCGCCTCGAGATCGTGGTCGAGCCCGAGTGGCTCTGAAATGCTGAAGATCGCAGGCCTCATCCGCGTCGCGACGTCGCGGAACAGTTCGCGCAGTTCGTCACGACGGAAATACTCGAACACGCCGTTGTGGGTCAGGAATACCCAGCCCGGAGCCGCATTGGCCTTGATCCAGGCGAGCGCGTCCTCGGAAACCCACTCGATCGGCGCATCCGGATAGCGCTCACGATTGCGACGCACCTGTTCTGCGCTGAGGTCGATGCCGATGAAGCGGTTCAGCCCGGCGAGGCGCTTGTTCAGGAAATAGACGACGCGCCCATGACCGCAGCCGATCTCGCAGAGGCCGGAAAAGCCGCCCGCGGCCAGCGCCTTCTCGAGTTCCAGCAGCGAGACGAGGTTTTCGCCGAGGAACATGTCCTCGAAGTAGCGCTCGTGCGCGGCATGGAAGTCCGCGATCTCGGCGCTGCTCCAGAATCGACGCTGCTGCCGGTGGATGAAATCCTCGAGGTCCCCCCGCCGCTCCGCACGATGCATCAGCGCGGCCATCATCATGCTGTCGACGCCACCGATCTCCGCCGGACCCTCACCACGATCCATCGAACGCGCCACGGTTGGGCGAAGAGTGACCAGCACGTAGCCCAGTGCCCGCTTCAGCGCCAGCCGCAACGGGTTGGTCGGCTGCGCGAGCGGAAAGGGCACGTGACGACCTGGCGCCGCGGCGGGCGCCGCGATGGACACCTCACCACTCATGCCGCGAGCCCGACGCGCTCGAGCACGTTCATCCAGGCGCCGAGGCCCGTCAGGTAGGCCATCGCAGCCGCCCGCTTCACCGGATTGGAATTGGCGAACTTGGTGCGCGCCTCTGCCTTGAAGCGGTCCCAGTTGCTGCTGTCGAGCAGGTCGAAGGCCACGGAGATCGTCATCGTCCTGGAGATCGTGGTATGCCACCAGCCGTTCGGGATGAACATCGTCTCGCCCGGC
>JANNWA010000575.1:0-3128 GCA_031408275.1 Pseudomonadota bacterium | reverse complement strand
TGTCCGTGCTCGGCGAAGTGTAGGAAGAGCAACGCCTGGGGTTCAAGAAAAGCAGTCACTCCCGCGAGTTGCGACGCACCCGAAAAGGCCTGGCGACAGGCCTTTTCGTTTTGTGTAGCATGACCTCCCTCCCATGGCACGCGCACCCCAGACCGCAGCATTCAACGCCGAACCGCCGGACCCGCAGCTGCTCGCGCTGCGCGTGCCGCCGCACTCGGTCGAGGCCGAACAGTCTCTGCTTGGCGGTTTGCTGCTCGACAACAGCGCATGGGAAAAGATCGCCGACCTCGTGTCGGTCGACGACTTTTACCGTGACGACCACCGGCGCATCTTCCGGCATATCGCCAAGCTGATCGAGTCCAACCGCCCCGCGGACGTGGTCACCGTCCTCGAGTCGATCGAGGGGAGCGAGGACAAGGACAAGACCGGCGGCGTCGCGTACCTGGGGTCGTTGTCCCAGAACACGCCGAGTGCGCTGAACATCCGCCGCTACGCGGAACTGGTGCGCGAGCGCGCCGTGCAGAGGAAGCTCGCCCAGGTCGCGACCGACATCGCCGAGATCGCCCTCAGCCCCTCGGGCAAGGACGTCGGCCAGCTGCTCGACGAGGCGGAAACCCGGATCCTCGAGATCGGCGAGCAGGGCACCCGCAACCGCACCGGGTTCGAGGAGATCCAGCCGGTCCTCGCGCGAGTCATGGAGCGGATCGATTACCTGTATCACCGCGACAACCCTTCCGACGTGACCGGCGTGCCCACCGGTTTCGTCGACCTCGACGAGAAGACCGCCGGCTTGCAGCCGGGCGACCTCATCATCGTCGCCGGCCGCCCCTCGATGGGCAAGACGGCGTTCGCGCTCAACATGGCCGAGAACGTCGCCGTGGACAACGGACTGCCCGTGGCGGTGTTCAGCATGGAGATGGGCGGCACGCAGCTCGCGATGCGCATGCTCGGTTCCATTTCGCGCGTCGACCAGCACCGCATGCGCACGGGACGCCTCAACGACGAGGAATGGGGCAAGCTCTCCAGCGCGATGGGCAAGCTGCACGACGCGCCCATCTTCATCGACGAGACCGCGGCGCTGAACGCCCTCGAACTGCGCTCGCGCGCGCGGCGCCTGAAGCGCCAGTGCGGCAAGCTCGGCCTGATCGTGGTCGACTACCTGCAGCTGATGTCCGGCTCCAGCCAGTCGAGCAGCGAGAACCGCGCGACCGAGATCTCGGAGATCTCCCGCGGCCTGAAGGCGCTCGCGAAGGAACTGGAGGTGCCCGTGGTGGCGCTCTCGCAGCTCAACCGCGCCCTGGAGCAGAGGAACGACAAGCGGCCGATGATGTCGGACCTGCGCGAATCGGGCGCCATCGAGCAGGATGCCGACGTGATCCTGTTCATTTATCGCGACGAGGTGTATTTTCCGGACAAGCCCGAGTCGCGCGGCGTCGCCGAGGTCATCATCGGCAAGCAGAGGAACGGGCCGATCGGTAAGATCGAGCTCACGTTCCTCGGCCAGTACACCCGGTTCGAGAACCGCGCCAGTTCCGGGGGATATTAGTACCCATCGAAGGAGCAGCCATGACCCAGCCAAAAATCGCCCAGAAATCCCCCTATGCGGTCGAACTCGCTCCCGGCGACTACTGGTGGTGCGCCTGCGGGCAATCCAAGCGCCAGCCGTTCTGCGACGGCGCCCACAAGGGCAGCGGCATTGACCCGGTTAAATTCTCGGTGACCGAAGCGCAGAAGGTCTGGCTGTGCGGATGCAAGCACTCGGTCGGCAAGCCGTTCTGCGACGGCTCGCACTCCAAGCTGTAACCGGGGAGGTCAGACGAGGGGCGGGGAGCTGCCCTTCTCGCCTCCTTTATTTCTTGGCGGCCGTCCAGCGGCCTTCGGCGCCGCTGTCGGTGCGTAGCGTGCCTTCCATCGAAGCGCCGTTCACGCTGCCGGTGAAGCCGCGGCGCACGCCGGCCGCATCCACGATGGTGAAGGCCACGTTCGTTCCCGAAAGCCGCGCCTCGCGCAGTCCGCCCTGGACCACGCCCAGCTGCACCGTGCCCTCGATCTTCTGGTATTTCTGTTCGATCGTGATGTCCAGCGCGTCGCCGCCCGCCACCGACACCTTCCAGTTTCCCTGGATGTTGGCCGGCACCAACCAATAGTACATGCGGCGCCCGTCCATGTTCGAGGTCTCGTCGGCCTCCCAGTCGTCCATGGTAAAGGAGTGCGACACCACGCGCGTGCCGGGCTTCATGGCAAGGATGGTCGGGCGCAGCTTCAGGTTGAGCGCGGGCAGCAGGTACATGGTGACCACCGTGGCCGACTTGAAGTCGGTGGCGAAGATGTCGCCTTGCAGGATGCGCGCCTTGTCCGTGACGCCGGCTTTCTCCACGTTCCCCTGGGCGTGCTTCGCCATGTCGGGGTTGTATTCGATGCCGAGGCTCTTCGCGCCGAACTTCTTCGCCGCGGCGATCGCGATCTTGCCGTCCCCCGCGCCGAGGTCGACCACGTAGTCGGACGGCTTGGTTTGCGCCATGGTGAGCATGCGGTCGACGACTTCGTCCGGCGTCGGGACCCAGATGACGTCCTTGCCCTGCTGGCCGACCTGCGGCTGGTATTCCTTGCCGGTCTGGGCGGCGGCGGGGCTGGACAACAGGGCGGCGACCGCCGCAATGGCAAACAAGCGCAACGTGTTCATTTCTGTCCTGGTTGGGTTGGTGCAGGGAAAGGCAAGCTTACAACACCTCGGCCGCGTGGTCAGCCAGGCGCGAGCGTTCCCCGCGGGCGAGTGTCACGTGGCCCGAATGCCCCCAGCCCTTGAAGCGGTCGACCACGTAGGTGAGGCCGGAGGAACCCTCGGTGAGGTAGGGGGTGTCGATCTGCGCGATGTTGCCCAGGCACAGCACCTTGGTGCCGGGCCCCGCGCGCGTGACCAGGGTCTTCATCTGCTTGGGCGTCAGGTTCTGCGCCTCGTCGATGATCAGGAACTTGTTGATGAAGGTGCGGCCGCGCATGAAGTTGAGCGACTTGATCTTGATGCGCGAGCGCACGAGGTCGCGGGTGGCCGCACGCCCCCATTCGCCGCCCGACTCGTCGGTGGCGTTCAGCACGTCGAGGTTGTCCTCGAACGCCCCCATCCACGG
>JANNWA010000574.1:0-9131 GCA_031408275.1 Pseudomonadota bacterium | reverse complement strand
TGATGGACATCTTCTCGGCGATATTGATCGTGGTGCCGCTGATCGCGCCGGTCGCGCACGAGTACGACATCAGCCCGTACCACCTCGGCGTGATCTTCCTGCTCAACCTCGAGATCGGCTACCTGCACCCGCCGATCGGGCTCAACCTGTTCATCTCGAGCTTCAAGTTCAGGAAGCCGCTGCTCGAGGTCACGGTCGCCACCTTGCCGTTCATGGGTGCGATCAGCCGGCCGTCGGCTGCGCCCAGGGCGGCGCGTTCGGGCGGATCCATGGTGGCGTCGCGCCAGGACCAGGACACGCCGTCGAGGAGGAAATGCAGGGTGGGGCCGTCGAGCACATGCGGGATCCCGGCCGTGCCGGTGCTCGCGGGGCGGTCGGCGTTGCTCCAGCATGCCCATTCGCCGAAACCGGCGGCTTCCGCGCGGCGCTGCGCGTAAAGGTTCCGCGCAACCAACAGTACGCGCTCATCCGGCAACGCTGCCTGCCAGTCGGCGAACTGCTCCGCGAGCAGGCCCGTGGTGGCGCCGCCACTCGCGAACACCTCGTCGCGCAGCACCGCGGCGAGGAACGACGCATTGTTCGGCACCCCGAGCGCAGCGGTGTGGTCGAGTGCAACGGCGAGCCGCTCGCGCGCTTCGTCTCGCGTCGCGCCGTGCGCGATGATCTTGGCCATCATCGAATCGTAATGTGGCGGGATGACGGCTCCTGACTCAAGCGCATGCTCGACGCGCACGCCTTCGGGCGCCTGCCACAGCGCGACTGTCCCCGCCTGCGGCAGGAACCCCAGCGCCGGATCTTCGGCGCACAGGCGTACTTCGATCGCATGGCCCGAAAAGCGGATGTCTTTCTGTTCGAACCTGAGCGGCTCGCCTGCCGCGACCCGCAGCTGCCATTCGACCAGGTCCAGGCCGGTGACCATTTCGGTGACCGGATGCTCCACCTGCAGCCGGGTGTTCATCTCCATGAACCAGAAATTCCCGGTTTCGTCCACCAGGCACTCGACCGTCCCCACACCCGCGTAATGCATCGATCGCGCCACCCGGATGGCCGCTGCGCCGAGCCTCGAGCGCAATGCTGCGTCGACGGCGGGTGAAGGCGTTTCCTCGATCAGCTTCTGGTGGCGGCGCTGCACCGAGCAATCGCGTTCGCCCAGGTGCACGATATTGCCGTGCGTATCTGCCAGCAGCTGCACTTCGATATGGCGCGGTGCAACGACCGCCCGCTCGAGGATCACACGCGCGTCGCCGAACGCGGCCAGCGCCTCGGACTTCGCGGTTGCGAGGAGTGCGGGAAGTTCCGCAGCAGTTCGCGCTAGGCGCATGCCGCGCCCCCCGCCGCCGGCCACAGCCTTGATCATGACCGGGAACTCGACTTTTCCGCCTTCTTCGAAGCTTTCCAGCGTCGGCACGTCCGCGGTCCGGGCGAGGGCCTTGGCGTTCGCCTTGTCGCCCATCGCGCGGATGGCCGCGGGCGAGGGCCCCACCCAGACGAGGCCGGCGTCGAGCACGGCCTGGGCGAAGTCGGCATTCTCCGCGAGGAAGCCGTAGCCCGGATGCACCGCATCGGCGCCGCTGGCGCTTGCCGCGGCGATGATCGCCGGGATGTTGAGGTACGACTCGCGCGGCGCGGCGGGGCCTATGCAGATGGCGGCGTCCGCCTCGCGCATGTGGCGCGCACCGCGGTCGGCTTCCGAATACACCGCGACGCATTCCAGGCCCATGCGGCGCGCGGTGCGGAAGATCCGCATTGCAATCTCGCCGCGGTTGGCTACAAGGAGGGATCGGAACATGGGCGAGGATCTATTTCCGCGGCAGGATGCCCATGTACTTGCAGATGATGCCAAGCATGACCTCGTCGGCGCCGCCGCCAATCGACCCGAGGCGCCCGTCGCGATACGACCTCGACACCGGGTTGTCCCAGGTGTAGCCCATGCCGCCCCAGTACTGCAGGCAGGCGTCCGACACTTCGCGGCGCAGGCGCCCCGCCTTGAGCTTGGCCATTGAGGCGAGCTCGGTCACGTCCTGCCCGTTGATGTACAGCTCGCAGGCGCGGTAGGTCAGCGCCCGCAGCGCCTCGACTTCGGTCTTGAGTTCGGCGAGCCGGTAGTGCACGTACTGGAAGTCGAGCACGGCCTGGCCGAAGATCTTTCTTTCCCGGATGTAGTCGATCGTCTCGCCGATGTTGCGCGTGAGCCCCTGCACCGTGCTCGCCGCCGCCCAGAGGCGCTCCTCCTGGAACTGCATCATCTGGTAGGTGAAGCCCATGCCCTCCTCGCCGATGCGGTTTCGCTGCGGGACGCGCACGTTGTCGAAGTGGATGAGGCCGGTGTCCGAGGACATCATGCCGATTTTGTCGATCTTGGTCTTTGCGATGCCTTTCGAGTT
Source organism: Pseudomonadota bacterium (assembly GCA_031408275.1). Lineage (GTDB taxonomy): Bacteria > Pseudomonadota > Gammaproteobacteria > Burkholderiales > SG8-39 > SZAS-79. Next base: position 6,747 of record JANNWA010000574.1, on the reverse strand, counting down.
CATCCGCACGCAGATCAGCGTCTTGGTCTTGTGCGGCGCGCCTTCCGACGTGTTCGCCAGCAGGCACATCCAGTCGGCCTGCAGGCTGTTGGTGATCCACATCTTCGAGCCGTTGATCACGTAGTCGTCGCCGTCCTTTTTCGCGTGCGTACGGATGCCGGCCACGTCCGAGCCCGCGCCAGGCTCCGACACGCCGATGCAGGCCACGTAGTCGCCGGCGATGGAAGGCGCGAGGAACTCCTTCCTGAGTTCGTCCGAGCCGAAGCGCGCGAGCGCCGGCGTGGCCATGTCCGTCTGCACGCCGATCGCCATCGGTACCCCGCCGCACTTGATGTGGCCGAGCGTCTCGGCCATCACCATCGCGTAGCTGTAGTCCAGGCCCGTGCCGCCGTACGCCTCGGGCTTGGTGAGGCCCAGCAGGCCGAGGTCGCCCAGCTTCTTGAACACCTCGTGCGCCGGGAACTGCTCCGCCTTTTCCCACTCGTCGACGTAGGGGTTGATCTCGTTGTCGATCACGCGCTTGAGTGTGCGGCGGATTTCCTCGTGTTCCTGGGTGAACTGCATCTTTGCCTCCTAGGGGCGGGCTACGCCGAACTGGACCGGCCGCACGGTGCGTGCGTCGCCGTCCCTGCAGATTGAAAGGGCCAGCCCGAGGACGTTCCGGGTGTCGCGCGGATCGATGATCCCGTCGTCGAGCATCAGGCTCGAAGTGATGAAGGCGCTCGACTGCGACTCGAAGTTGTCGATGATTTTCTTTTGCAGCGCGTCGATCGCGACGTGGTCGGGCTCCTGGCCTTTCCTCCTCGCGCCGGCCTCCATGACGATCGCCATGGTGAGGGCGGCCTGCTCGGCGCCCATCACTGCGGTCTGGGTGTTCGGCCAAGAGAACAGGAACCGCGGCGCGTATCCGCGCCCGCACATGCCGTAGTTGCCCGCGCCGAACGAAGCGCCGCACATGAGCGTGATCTGCGGCACGTTGGCGTTCGACACCGCCTGGATCATCTTCGAGCCGTGCTTGATCATGCCCGCTTCCTCGGAGGCCTTGCCGACGATGTAGCCGGTGGTGTTCTGCAGGTACAGGATTGGCAAACCGGCCTGGCAGCAGCTCTGGATGAAGTGCGTCGCCTTGTTCGCGCCCGCCGGGTCCAGCGGCCCGTTGTTGGTCACGATGCCGACCGGCATCCCCTGCACCGAGGCATGGCCGCACACGGTCGGCATGCCGTAGTCGGGCTTGAAGTCGAGAAAATCGGAGTCGTCCACGAAGCGCGCGATGGCCTCGCGCATGTCGACCGGCTTCCTGTAATCCTCTGGCATGACGCCGAGCAACTCGTCTGCGCCGTGGCGGGGCGGCTTCCCGCCGGGGAGCGATGACGCTTGCCAGCCGAGCTTAGAGAGGATTTCTCGGGCGTAACGTACGCCGTCCGCATCGTCCTCGGCCAGGTATTCGCCGAGACCGGACACATGCGTGTGCATCACCGCGCCGCCGAGCTCCTCGTCGGTGGCGATCTCGCCCGTGGCCGCCTTGAGCAGCGGCGGTCCGGCGAGGAAAGCCTTGGCGCGGCCGCGCACCATGATCACGTAGTCGGATAGCCCGGGCATGTAGGCCCCGCCCGCTGTGGACGAGCCGTGCACGACCGTCACCACCGGGATGCCAGCGGCAGAGAGCCGCGCGAGGTTGCGGAAGATCGTGCCGCCGTGGATGAAGCCCTCGACCTTGTATTTCAGCAGGTTCGCGCCGGCCGATTCCACCAGGTGCACGAACGGCAACTTGTTCTCGAGCGCGAGGTCCTGCGCGCGTAGCAGTTTCTCGCGCCCCATGGCCTGGATCGCGCCGGCATCGATGCCCGAGTCGCTCGCCACCACCATCGAGCGGACGCCATTCACGTAGCCGATGCCGGAGAGCATGCCGCCGCCGGGGATCGATTTTTCCGGGTCGGGATTGTCGCGGCAAAACCCGGCGATCGACGACAACTCCAGCCAGGGCGCACCGGGGTCGAGCAGCCGGGCGAGCCGCTCGCGCGGCAGCAGCTGCCCGCGCTTGTCGAACAGGGGCTTGGCTTTGGCAGAGGCCTGGGTCGCGCGTGCCTCGAGCGCGCGCAGTTGCGCGACCAGCGCGAGCATGCGCGCGCGGTTCTTCTGGAAGGCTTCGCCGGAGACGTCGAGCCGGGATTGGATGGCAGGCATCAGTCGCGCAGTATCCTGGGCAGCGTTGCGAGGTGGAAGCCGTCGTAGGCCTCGGTCTTGCCGCGTGCGATGGGGTGGTCCCACACGCGCTTGGCGTTCGGCACCGCGCCGTCCACGCGCAGGCAGGAGCCGGAAATGAACGCGGCCGCGGGCGAGAGCAGGAACACCACGGCGGCCGAGACTTCGGATTCGGTGCCGAGGCGCCCGAGCGGGACCTTCTTCGGCAGGGCGCGGATGTGCGCGGCCATTTCCTCCGGATAGTGGTCCATGCCGCTGGAGGCGATCCAGCCCGGCGCTACGGCGTTCACGCGGATCGGCGCCCATTCAAGCGATGCGGTTTCAGTCAAGTTGAGCATCCCCGCGCGCGCGGCGCCCGAGTGCCCCATGCCCGGCATGCCGGCCCACATGTCCGCGATGATGTTGACGATCGCGCCGGGATGCCCGGCCTTGGCCGCGGCCTTCATGGACTGCGTGTAGCACTCGCGTGCCATGAGGAACCCGCCGGTGAGGTTGTTGCGCACCACCGTGTCCCAGCCTTTGGCGGAAATGGATTCCAGCGGCGCGGCGAACTGCCCGCCCGCGTTGTTGACGAGGAAGTCGATACGGCCGAACTCCTTCGAAATGGCCGCCACGGTCTCCCGCACCCGATCCTCTTCGCGGATATCGCAGCTGTGGCAGGTGGCTGCGGGAGCAGAGGCGCCCTCGGCTTCGGCGATTTCGCGAGCTACTGCTTCCAGTTTCTCCACCTTCCGGCCCACAAGCGCCACCCGGGTGCCGAGTGCAGCTAGTTCATGGGCGATGCAGCGCCCGATGCCCGACCCGCCGCCTGTGACGATGGCCGTCCTGCCGGCGAACAATCCGGGCCGGAACACCGTTTGAAACGGGTGGGGTGGGGGAGTTTTCATTCTGGAATTTCCACAAAGCCGCATTACAAAGCACCTGCTTGGTGAGTCTCCCCCAATGCACTATCATCCGTCAAACCCTGCGACACCGAGTTCCCGCCATGATCCCGCGCACCCTCTTCAAGCCCGAGCACGAAACCTATCGCGACAGCGTCCGCCGCTTCATGGACGAAGAAGTCATCCCTCACGACGAGCGTTGGCAGGAGCAGGGCTACGTCGACCGCGAGGTGTGGAAAAAGGCGGGCGCCAACGGGTTCCTCTGCACGAGCATGCCGGAGGAATACGGCGGCTCGGGGGCCGACAAGCTCTACAGCGTGGTCCTGATGGAAGAGCAGGCCCGCGCCAACAATTCCTCGCTCGGCTTCGGCCTGCATTCGGAGATCGTCGCGCCCTACCTGAACCGTTACGGGAGCGACGTGCTGAAGAAGAAGTACCTGCCGAAAATGGCGGCGGGCGAGCTGATCGGCGCGATCGCGATGAGCGAGCCCGGCGCCGGATCGGACCTGCAGTCGGTGAAAACCAGCGCGATCCGCAAGGGCGACCATTACGTGGTCAACGGTTCGAAAACTTTCATCACCAACGGCTGGAACGCGGACCTCGTGATCGTGGTGGCCAAGACCGACCCGACCAAGGGCGCGAAAGGCACCAGCCTGATCGTGGTCGACACCACGATGAAGGGGTTTTCCAAGGGCCGCCGGCTGAAGAAGATGGGACTCAAGGGCCAGGACACCGCGGAACTGTTTTTCGACAACGTCGAGGTTCCTGCCGAGAACCTGCTCGGCCAGGAGGGCAACGGGTTCATCTACCTCATGCAGGAGCTGCCCTGGGAACGCATGCAGATCGCGATCGGCGCGGTCTCCAAGGCCGAAGCCGCCATCGGCTGGACCATGGATTACGTGCGCGAGCGCAAGGCTTTCGGCAAGAGCGTGGCGAGCTTCCAGAACACGCGTTTCAAGCTGGCCGAGTGCGCGACTGAAGTCCAGGTGGCGCGCGTGTTCGTGGACAAGTGCACCGAGCTGCTGCTCGAAGGCAAGCTCGACGCCGCGACCGCGGCGATGGCCAAGTACTGGGTCACCGACCTCGAGAACAAGGTCATCGACGAATGCCTGCAGCTCCACGGCGGCTACGGGTTCATGTGGGAGTTCCCGATCTCGCGCGCCTACGTCGACGCCCGCGTGGCGCGCATCTACGGCGGCACGAACGAGATCATGAAGGAAGTCATCTCCAGGTCCATCGGCCTGGGCGAGATCAAATAGGCACAGGAAAAGGAGACGGCCATGGCTGAGGCATTCATTTATTCGGCGCTGCGCACGCCGCGCGGCAAGGGCAAGCGGGACGGTTCGCTGCACGAGGTGAAACCGATCACGCTGCTGACCGGGGTCTTGAGGGAACTCCAGTCGCGCCACGACCTCGACACCTCGCAGGTGGACGACGTCGTGATGGGCTGTGTCACCCCCGTGGGCGAGCAGGGCTCCTGCATCGCCAAGACCGCGGCGCTGGCCGCAGGCTGGGATTTCCACGCCTCCGGCGTGCAGCTCAACCGCTTCTGTGCCTCGGGGCTTGAAGCCGTGAACATGGCGGCGCAGAAAGTGCGCTCCGACTGGGAAGACCTCGTGGTCGCGGGCGGCGTCGAGTCGATGTCACGCGTGCCGCTGGGCAGCGATCGCGGCGCCTGGGCGTGCGACCCGGAAACGGCGCTGGACACCGCGTTCATCCCGCAAGGCATCAGCGCCGACCTGATCGCCACGCTCGAGGAATTCTCGCGCGAGGACATCGATCGCTTCGCCCTGGGTTCGCAGAAGAAAGCGGCCAAGGCGCGCGACGCGGGCCTCTTCAAGGATTCCGTGGTGCCCGTCACCGATGGCATCGGCGACGTGATCCTAGGCTCTGACGAGTTCATCAAGGCGCACACGACGATGGAAGGTCTCGCGTCGCTCAAGGTGTCGTTCGAGCAGATGGGCGGCATGGGCTACGACTCGGTCGCGCTGCGCCGCTATCCGCAGGTCGAGCGCATCAAGCACGTGCACACGGCCGGCAACAGCTCGGGGATCGTCGATGGCGCCGCCGCCGTGCTGATCGGGTCGGAGGCAAAGGGCCGCCAGCTCGGTCTCACGCCGCGCGCGCGCGTGGTCGCCACCGCGCTCTCGGGCGCCGACCCCACCATCATGCTGACCGGCCCAATGCCCGCCGCCCGCAAGGCGCTGGCCAAGGCCGGGCTCACGATCGACCAGATCGACCTGTTCGAGATCAACGAGGCCTTTGCCGTGGTGCCGATGAAATTCATGAAGGAAATGGGCGTGCCCGAAGAGAAGGTGAACGTGAACGGAGGGTCTATTGCCATGGGCCACCCGCTCGGCGCCACCGGCGCGATGATCATCGGCACGCTGATCGACGAACTCGAGCGCCGCAAGCTCCGCTACGGCCTGGCCACCCTGTGCGTGGGCGGCGGCATGGGCATCGCAACCATCATCGAAAGAGTCTGATGTCACCCATACGTTATGAGCTCGGAGCGGACCGCGTCGTCACGCTCACGTTCGACGCGCCCGAGGGGTCCGTCAATACCATGTCCGCGGCCTGGAAGAGCGCCTTCACCGAAAACGTCGCGCGCCTGGAAAAGGAGAAGGATTCGTACGACGGCGTCATCCTGGCCTCGGCCAAGAAGACCTTCTTCGCCGGCGCCGAACTGAAGGACGTGGTGAAGCTCACCGCGGCCGATGCGCCGCAGATGTTCCGCGGGATCGAGGCCATCAAGGCAGATTTCCGCAAACTGGAGAAGCTCGGCAAGCCGGTGGTAGCGGCGATCGCCGGCACGGCGCTGGGGGGCGGGTTCGAGATCGCGCTGGCGGCGCACTGCCGCATCTGCGTGGATGACCCGAAGATCCAGTTGGGTTTTCCCGAGGTCACGCTGGGCCTCCTGCCGGGCGCAGGTGGCGTCACCAAGCTCACGCGCCTGCTGGGATTGCAGGCGGCCTTCCCGTACCTCATCGAAGGCAAGCTTATGAAGCCGGCCGAAGCGGCCAAGATCGGGCTGCTGCAGGGCCTCGCCAAGGACGCGGCGAGCGCGATGTCGATGGCGCGCGAATGGATCAAGGCCAACCCGTCGCCGGTGCAGCCCTGGGACGCCAAGGATTACCGCATGCCGGGTGGCTCGCCGAGTTCGCCGGCCATCTCGCAGATGCTGGCCGTCGCGCCCGCCATGCTCACCGAAAAAACCCGCGGCCTGTACCCGGCGCCCGAGGCGATCCTCTCGGCGATGGTCGAGGGCGCGTACGTCGATTTCGACACCGCGATGCGCGTCGAGTCGCGATACCTCGCGAAGATTGCCGTGGGGCAGGTGGCGAAGAACATGATCACGGCGTTCTTCTTCAACCTGACCGCGATAAAGAGCGGAGCATCGCGGCCAAAAGATGTCCCGAAATGGAAGCCCGCGAAAGTCGGCATCCTCGGCGCGGGCATGATGGGCGGTGGCATCGCCTTCGCTACCGCCACGCGCGGCATCGCCTGCGTGCTCAAGGACGTCTCGATCGAGGCCGCGGAGAAAGGCAAGTCGTACACGGAGACCATCCTCTCCAAGAGGAAGCGCCCGCTCGATCCGCTGCAGTTGATCAAGGTCACGGCGAGCGTGGACGACCTCGCGGGCTGCGATCTTATGATCGAAGCC
>JANNWA010000573.1:0-5066 GCA_031408275.1 Pseudomonadota bacterium | reverse complement strand
GGTCGGTGCCGAGCGCCTTGAGCGAGCGGCCCACCACCTCGGCTACCGCGCCACCGATGCCGCTGTCTACCTCGTCGAATACCAGCGTCGCGACCGGGGACGACTTGCTCGCCACCATCTGCAGCGCAAGGCTGATGCGCGAGAGCTCCCCGCCCGAAGCGACCTTGCCGAGCGGCCGCAATGGCAGGCTCGGGTGCGAAGCGACCTCGAACACGATGTCTTCAAGGCCATGCGCCGCCGGAGTGTCGAGTGCCGCGAGCTGCACGGCGAACCTTCCCCCGGCCATGGCCAGCGCCTGCATCCCGGCGGTCACCGCTTTTGACAACGCACTGGCCGCCGCCTTGCGCTTGTCCGACAGGCGCTTGCCCAGCGCTAGGTAAGCGTCCTTGGACGCCGCGACCTGCTTTTGCAGCGCCTCGGGGTTTGCGGCCAGCTCCAGCTCGGCGAGGCGCACCTTGAGGTCCTTGGCCAACTGCGGCAGCTCGGCCGGCTTTACGCGGAACTTGCGACCTGCGGCGTGCAGGGCCTCGGTGCGCGACTCGACCAAGCGAAGCGCCTCGGGGTCGAGCTCGATCTTCGAGGCGTAGTTGCGCAACTCGCGTGCGGCCTCCCCCACCTGCGCCTCGGCCGACTCGAGCATCTCGACGATCGGCGAGAGCGCCGCATCGTGTTCCGAAAGCTCGCGCAACTGTGCGGCCACGGCCGACAGCCGCCCGAGCATGGCATCGTCGGCCTCTGACAGGACACCGAGCGAGGACTCGGCGCCCGCCACGAGGCTCGATCCGTGCGCGAGCCGCGTGTGCTCGGCCGACAGGGCCTCCCACTCGCCCTCGCCGGGCGCCAGGCGCTTCAATTCCGTGACCTTGTCCTGCAACTCGGCGCGCTCGGCTTCGCGCTGCGCATACTGCTCCGCCGCCTCGGCGGCCAGCGCGTCGAGCCGTCGCCAGGCGCGCCAGGCCGCGCCGGTCTCGCGCACGAGGTCTTCGATCCCCGCATGACCGTCGAGCAATGCGCGCTGCGCAGCCGGCCGCATGAGCGACTGGTGGGCATGCTGGCCGTGGATGTCGACGAGGTACTCCCCCACCTCGCGCAACTGCGCAAGCGTGGCGCCTCGCCCGTTCACGAAGGCGCGCGAGCGCCCGGTGCGGTCGATCACGCGGCGCACCAGCAGCACGCCCGGATCGCCGGCGAGCTCGTTTTCGTCGAGGTAGGCCGCAAGGCCGCTGCCGGGAGCCACGTCGAACTCGGCGGCAAGCTCCGCACGCTCGGCGGATTCGCGCACCACCCCGGCATCGGCGCGCCCGCCCACCAGCAGTTCGAGTGCGTCGACGAGGATGGACTTGCCGGCGCCGGTCTCGCCGGTCAGGACGGTGAAGCCGCGCTCAAGCTCCAGTTCGAGGGCGTCGACGATGACGAAATCGCGGATCGCAAGGCGATGCAGCATCAGCGTACCGGCGGGGCCTTGTCGAGAGACTCGCTCCAGCGCAGCTTCTCGCGCAGCATCACGAAGTAGCTGTAGCCGGGCGGATGGACGAAGCGGATCGCCTCCTCCGCGCGTTTGAGCCGCAGCCGGTCGCCCTCGTGCATGTCGGCAAGGGCCTGGCCGTCAAAGTGCGCGCGCGCGTCCACCGCGTGCAGCAGGACGATCTCGATCACGCTGCGGTCGCTGATGCTGACCGGCCGAGCAGAGAGGGTGTGCGGGTAAAGCGGCACCAGCGCGAACGCGGGAAGCGACGGGTGCAGGATCGGCCCCTGGGCCGACAAGGCGTAGGCGGTGGAGCCGGTGGGCGTCGCGACGATCACGCCGTCGGAGCGCTGCGTGTACACGTACTGGCCGTCGATATGGACTTCGAACTCGATCAGCCGGCCCTGCGATCCCTTGTTCACGACCGCGTCGTTCAGCGCAAGCGTCTGCAGGACGACCTTTCCGTCGCGCAGGATCTCGGCGTCGATGAGGGAACGCTCCTCCATCGAATAGTCCCCGCCGAGGATGGCGCCCAGCGAGCTGCGCATTTCGTGCAGCGCGATGTCGGTCATGAACCCCAGGCGCCCCTGGTTGATGCCGACCACCGGCACGCGGTAGCGCACCAGGTTGCGCGCCGCGGCAAGCATCGTGCCGTCACCCCCGACCACCACGGCCAGGTCCGCGCTGGCGCCGATCTCGGCGTAGCTCGCCGCGCGGGCGGCGGCGCCGATGTTGCGGGCGGTCTCCTGCTCGACCATGACGTCGCAGCCCCGCTCGCGCAGGAACCCCGCGAGGGCGTGCAGTGACTCGGCGATCTCGGGGCTCTGGAACTTGCCGATCAACGCGATGCGGCGAAAAGCGGGTTCCGATCCAGCGGGCTGTGAAACGTCGGGTTGCATTACTGGATTTAACCACACCCCTCCGGCGAAGTGAACGCCGCACTGTGCGGGTCCGCGGGTGTGTAAAATGACCCGCATGCTAGAAAGACGCGCGCAGGTGCTGCTCAAGACGCTCATCGAGCGTTACATCACCGAAGGCCAGCCGGTGGGCTCGCGCACGCTTTCGAAGTACTCGGGCCTGGACCTCTCCCCGGCCACGATCCGCAACGTGATGTCCGACCTGGAGGAAATGGGCTTCATCATCAGCCCGCACACCTCCGCCGGCAGGGTGCCCACGCCGGCCGGCTACCGCTTCTTCGTCGATACGCTGCTGACCACCAAGCCGCTGGAATCGTCCGAGATCCACCAGCTGGAGGACAACCTGCACCCGGACAACCCCCAGCGGGTCATCCAGTCGGCTTCCGAGCTCCTCTCGCAGCTCACCCAGTTCGCGGGCGTGGTGATGGCCCCGCGCCGCAAAGCGGTCACCTTCCGGCAGATCGAGTTCCTCAGGCTCTCCGAGAAGCGCATCCTGCTGATCGTGGTCACTCCTTCCGGCGACGTGCAGAACCGGATCCTCTTCACCGAGCGCGAGTACAACGCGACCGAGCTCATCGAGGCCGCCAACTACATCAACCAGAACTACTCCGGCCAGAGCTTCGAGACCGTGCGCGCGCGGCTGCATTCCGAGCTGTCCGAACTGCGCCAGGACATGTACGCGCTCATGAGCGTGGCCCTCGAAGCGGGCGGCCGCGCGGTGTCCGAAAACACGGAACAGTACGTCATCTCCGGCGAACGCAACCTCCTTTCGGTGCAGGACCTGTCCTCCGACGTGACGCGCCTGAAGCACCTGTTCGAGCTGTTCGAGCGCAAGTCATCTCTCGTGCAGATCCTCGACCTGTCGCTGCGCGGGCACGGGGTGCAGATCTTCATCGGCGGCGAGACCGGCGTCTCCGCGCCCGACGACGTCAGCGTGGTGACGGCGCCGTACAAGGTCGACGGCGAAGTGGTCGGCACCGTGGGCGTGATCGGCCCAACCCGGATGGCCTACGAGCGCGTGATCCCGATTGTCGACATCACCGCGAAGCTGCTCTCGAGCGCACTCTCGCACCAGTAACAAGGAAGGTCCCCGATGCACCCCAACGAGCAGCTGATCCAGCGCTTCTACGAGGCTTTTGCCCGGCGCGACGCGGAGGCCATGGCCGCGTGCTACCACCGCGACGTGGAGTTTTCCGACCCGGTGTTCCCGGATCTCAAGGGCGACGAAGCGCGTGACATGTGGCGCATGCTCGCGTCACGCGCCGTCGACCTCGCCATCCGCTTCGAGGTCCGCGGCGCCGACGACAATAAAGGCGCGGCCCACTGGGACGCCGACTACCTGTTCTCGAAAACCGGCCGCAAAGTCAACAACCGCATCGACGCCGAGTTCGAGTTCGAGGATGGACTCATCCGCAAGCACCGGGACCATTTCGACCTGTGGCGCTGGTCGCGCATGGCGCTGGGTACGCCCGGACTGCTGCTTGGCTGGAGCCCGGTCATCGGCAACGCCGTGCGCAAAGAGGCCGCAAAAGGCCTCGCCGCGTTCCGTCGCAAGAAATGAAGCCCGGCATCCTCCTCGTCAACCTCGGCACCCCGGCGGCGCCGACGACGGCCGCGGTGCGCACCTACCTGCGCGAATTCCTCGGCGACCCGCGCGTGGTAGAGCTCCCGCGCATCATCTGGCTGCCGATCCTGTACGGGATCATCCTGACTTTCCGGCCGGCCAAGTCGGCGGAGAAGTACGCCGAGGTCTGGACGCCCGAAGGCTCGCCGCTTGCGGTCCATACCGCGCGGCAGGCGAAGCTGCTGTTCGGGCTGCTCGGCGCCCGCGCAAAACCGAATCCGCCGGTGCCGGTCGAATATGGCATGCGCTATGGCGCGCCCTCGATCGCCACGGCCTTCGAAAAGCTGCGTGCCGCGGGCTGCACCCGCATCGTCGTACTGACAATGTACCCGCAGTACTCCCGCAGCACGACCGAGAGCGTGCGCGACGCGCTGGACGCACACGTGAAGACCCTTGCCTCGCCGCCGGAAGTCCGGTTCGTGGAGCGGTTCAATACCGATGCCGGCTACATCGAGGCGCTGGCGAAACGCGTGCAGCGCCACTGGGAACAGAAAGGCCGTCCCGCCGGCGGCGGCAAGCTCTTCATGAGCTTCCACGGCATCCCGAAACGCTCGGTTGAGCGCGGCGACCCGTACGAGCGCGAGTGCCTGGAGACCGCCGACCTCCTGGCCAAGCGCCTCGGGTTGAAACCGGACGAATGGATGGCCACCTTTCAGTCCCGGTTCGGCCGGGCTGAATGGCTGCAACCTTATACAGAGCCGACGCTCATCGAGCACGCCAAGGCCGGCCTCAAGCGCGCCGACGTCTTCTGTCCCGGGTTCCCGTCCGACTGCCTGGAAACGCTGGAAGAGTTGGGTATGGGCGCCAAGGAAGCCTTCCTCGAAGCCGGCGGCACGGAATTCAACCTGCTCACCTGCCTGAACGAGGACGGCCCGTGGATCGAGGCGCTGGCCGAGATGGGGATGCGGGCTGCGGACTCTTGAGACATGGATTTCAGTCACGTCACGCTCAGCGGAGGCAATTTCCAGTGGGACGATCCGCTGCTCATCGAAGCTGAGCTGACCGATGAGGAAAGGCTGATCCGCGACACCGCGCGCGCCTACGCCACCGAAAAGCTGGC
>JANNWA010000572.1:0-2026 GCA_031408275.1 Pseudomonadota bacterium | reverse complement strand
GTCGTCTTGAAAGGCACCAAGCGCGGTAAACATTGCAACGGCGCGACGGCCGTGGCCGCCAACGTAAGTAAGGTTTCTGCCGAAGCCTGCACGACCATTTTGGTGCCCGGCATTACGCTCGTGAAGACCGGCACCAAGGAGCAGTTCCTTGGAAAGTCTGCCGATTACACCATCACCGTGAGCAACACGGGTGACACCAAGTTGACCAATCTCAACATCACCGACACCGCTCCGGCTGCGACGCGTATTATCGCCGCCCCGGGAGCTACCGTGACAGGCAATCAGGCGGTTTGGCGTGTGACCGAATTGGGCGCTGGCGAGAAGAAGTCATTCAACATGACGCTGACTTCAGCTACCGCCGGCAGCCACTGCAACCTGGCGGCAGCAACCAGTGCCGAAGGTCAGAACGCGCGGGCCGAGGCCTGCACCGTGTGGCGTGGCGTCGGGGCCATGCTCGTCGAAGTAGTGGATGATCCGGATCCCATCTTGGTTGGCGGCACCACGACCTACACCATTCGCATCACCAATCAAGGTTCCGGCGACCTCGTGAATGTGAACACCGCCGCCAGTTTCCCGGCGCATATCGCCCCGGTCGCGACTCAGAACGGCACTGTCACTGGTCAGAATGTTAAGTTCCAGACGATCCCGCGCTTGGCTTCCAAGGGTGTGGTTGAATTCCGCCTCACGGCTCGGGGCGTGAGCGTGGGCGACACGCGCGTGAAGTTCACCTTCACCGAAGATGGCCTAAGCTCCCCGGTCGTCGAAGAAGAGAGCACGCGGGTGTTCTAAACCAGCTCGCGATTACTTCAGCAAAGGCCCGGCAACTGCCGGGCCTTATTATTGCCCACTCTTCTGTAAAACCGCCGCCTACATGCGGCAGATGAGGAGTTCGCGCTCGAACATGAGCTCCTTGGGGAGGTGGGCGTGGACGTCGAGAAAGAGCTCCTCGTGGCCGAGCACCTCGGCGCGCCAGGCGGCCCGGTCGAAGGTCTGCAGCTCCTCGAACTTCTCCTTCGGGAAGTCCAGGCCGTCCCACTCCATGTCCTTGTAGCGGGGCATCCAGCCGATGGGCGTCTCCTTGGCGCGGCCGCCGGCGCGGACGCGGTCGACGATCCATTTCAGGACGCGCATGTTCTCCGAGAAGCCCGGCCACATGAACTTCCCTTCCTTGTCCTTGCGGAACCAGTTCACGTGGAAGATGCGTGGGGTCTCGCTGAGGTTGCGCTGCATGTTGATCCAGTGGCGGAAGTAGTCGCCCATGTTGTAGCCGCAGAACGGCAGCATGGCCATCGGGTCGCGGCGGACCTTGCCGATCGTGCCGGCGGCGGCGGCGGTCATCTCGGACCCTATCGTGGCGCCGACATAGACGCCGCTCGACCAGTTGAAGGCCTGGTAAACCAGCGGCATCGTGGTGGCGCGGCGGCCGCCGAAGACAATGGCGTGGATCGGCACGCCCTCGGGGTTCTCCCACTCGCTGTCCATCGTCGGGCATTGCTTGGCGGGAGCGGTGAAACGGGCGTTGGGATGAGCGGCCTTGACCCCCTTCTCCTTGGCGAGGGCGGGTGTCCAGTCCTGCCCCTGCCAGTCGATGGCGTGCGCGGGCGGCGCGTCGGTCATGCCTTCCCACCAGACCCCGCCGTCGTCGGTCAGGGCGACGTTCGTGAAGATCGTGTTCTTCGCCAGCGCCTTCATGGCGTTGGGATTGGTGTGGTTGCCGGTGCCGGGGGCGACACCGAAGAAGCCCGCCTCGGGATTGATCGCGCGGAGGCGGCCGTTGGCGTCGGGCTTGATCCAGGCGATGTCGTCGCCGACGGTCCAGACCTTCCAGCCCTTCTTGGCGAAGGCCGGGGGTGGGATCATCATCGCGAAGTTGGTCTTGCCGCAGGCGCTCGGGAACGCGGCCGCGACGTAGGTCTTCTTGCCGGCGGGGTTCTCGACGCCGAGGATGAGCATGTGCTCGGCCATCCAGCCCTCGTCGCGGGCCATGGCGGAGGCGATGCGCAGGGCGAAGCACTTCTTGCCGAGG
>JANNWA010000571.1:0-8138 GCA_031408275.1 Pseudomonadota bacterium | reverse complement strand
CCGCGGCGGCGCAGGCGTTTCACCGTCACCTCGTCGGCGATGCGCGCCACCACGACCTGGCCGGTGCGCGCCTCGTTGGTCTTGTGCACCGCAAGCAGGTCGCCGTCGAGGATACCGATGTCGCGCATCGACAGGCCCTTGACCTTGAGGAGGTAGTCGGCCCGGGGTGTGAACATGTTGGGGTCGACCTGGTAGCGGCCCTGCACGTGCTCCTCGGCAAGGATCGGCGAGCCGGCGGCGACCCGGCCGATGACCGGCAGTTCCATGAGGCGCCCGGCACGGGCGGGAGAGCCGGTTTCGTTCACGCGGATCCCGCGCGAGGCGCCGGACAGGATGTCGATCGCGCCTTTTTTTTCCAGCGCGCGCAGGTGCTGCTCGGCGGCGTTGACGGAGCGGAACCCCATGCGCTCGGCGATCTCGGCGCGCGTGGGCGGAAACCCCGAGACCTCGGTGAGTTCGCGGATGAGCTGCAGGATCTCGGACTGGCGATCGGTGAGGGCTTCCATGGTGTTTTCCCTACTGTGTCTTTTAACAGTAGGATTATATCCAGTAGTGCGGATTTTGCAAGCCCGGCAATGAGTTACGGCAGGCGGTTACAATCGGGGCCCCAAGGAGAGCCTTTTTGATCATCCAGTCGCTGCTCGACACCGACCTGTACAAGTTCACCATGATGCAGGTCGTACTGCACCATTTCCCGGGTGCGCAGGTCGAGTACAAGTTCAAGTGCCGCAACCCGGGCGTGGACCTTACGCCCTACCTGGCCGAGATCCGCGCCGAGATCGGCGAACTGAGCACGCTCCGGTTTCGTGAGGACGAACTCGCCTACCTGCGCAGCCTGCGCTTCCTGAAGTCGGATTTCGTCGATTTCCTCGGCCTGTTCAAGTTCAACGGCAAGTACGTGCGCGTGGAGGCCGACCCGCAACTGCCCGGCGAACTCGACATCACCATCCACGGGCCGTGGCTGCACACGATCCTGTACGAAATTCCCATCCTCGCCATCGTGAGCGAGGTGTATTTCCGCAACACGCGGCCGGGCGCGAGCGTGGACGAGGGCCGCCGGCGCCTGCAGGCCAAGATCGCCACGGTGCGCGCCCTCGACCCGTCGCTCGAATTCAAGATCTCCGATTACGGCACGCGCCGCAGGTTTTCGCTTGCCTGGCACGAGGAGGTGATCCGTACGCTCACGGCCGAGATCCCGCATATGTTCGCCGGCACTTCCAACGTCTGGCTCGCGATGCGCAACAACATCACGGGCCTGGGCACGGTGGCGCACGAGTACATGCAGGCCTGCCAGGCGCTGGGGCCGCGGTTGCGCGACTCCCAGGCGTTTGCCTTCGAGATGTGGGCCAAGGAGTACCGGGGGGACCTGGGCATAGCGATCTCGGACACCTACGGGATGGACGCGTTCCTGCGCGACTTCGACCTGTACTTCTGCAAGCTGTTCGACGGCGCGCGGCAGGACTCGGGCGACCCTTTCGTGTGGGGCGAAAAGCTGATCGCGCATTACCTCAGGAATCGCGTCGACCCGCGCACCAAGACGCTGATCTTCTCCGACAGCCTCACCATCCCCAAGGCGGTCGAGATCGCGCGCCGCTTCAGCGGTCGCGCGCGGCTCGCTTTCGGCATCGGCACCAACCTCACCAACGACGTGGGGTTCGACCCGCTGCAGATCGTGATCAAGATGACCGAATGCAACGGCCAGCCGGTGGCCAAGCTATCCGACTCGCCCGGCAAGACGATGTCGAAGGACGAGGGATATCTCGCGTACCTTCGCCAAGTTTTTGGTATAGCGCCATAGCCGGGGAGACGGCAGAGGGCAAGAGGCTGAGGCTTACCGCGCTCGCGGTGCTCGGCTGCTGCTTCGTGCTGAACATGTTCGGGCGCGGGGCGGGTGACACTTACATCGTGTTCATCGCCTCGCTCGAAAAGGAGTTCGGCTGGTCGCGCTCGCAGCTGACCAGCGTCTACTCCGTGTACCTGCTGGTCGGCGGCTGCGTGGCGCCGGTGGTGGGACTGCTCTTCGATCGCCTCGGGCCCCGAATCGTCTACGCAACTGGCCTCGCGGTCCTCGGCGCCGCCTTCTTCCTCGCCGGGACGCTGGGCAACCTGTGGGAGTTCTACCTGTTCGTCGGCGTGATGATCGGCATCGGCGTGGGCCTCACCGGCATGGTGCCCGCCTCGGGGCTGCTGACACGCTGGTTCCGCGAAAAGCTGTCCATCGCGATCGGCATCGCCTTCTCGGCCACCGGCATGGGGGCGCTTACGCTGGTGCCGCTGTCGCAGTACCTCATCGGCGAGTACGACTGGCGCACCACCTACAAGATCCTCGGCAGCGTGCTGTTCGTCCTCGCAGCGCTGTCTACCCTGTTCGTGCCCTGGGGGCGCTTTGCGCGCGGCAACCCGGCCTTGCGCATCGACGCCAAGGAGCGCGCCAGCGCCAGCGGATGGACGCTCAAGAGCGCGATGCGCACGCGCATCTATTGGGCCCTCGTGCAGGCGTTCTTCTTCACCTCGGTCGCGATGTACACGGTGACCGTGCAGACGGTGGTGTACTTCATCGATTCGGGCTTCTCGCCGATCACCGCGGCGGCGGCCTACGGCTTCATCGGAATGCTGTCGGTGTGCAGCGTCGCGATGAGCGGGTTCCTGTCGGACCGCTTCGGATTCCGCCAGACCGTGACCGCGAGCTACGCGGGCACGGCCGGCGGCATCGCACTCCTGTTCGCGCTGACCTACGCGCCCTGGGCCGCTCTGCTGGTGACGTACGTGCTCGTGTTCGGCCTGTGCCAGGGCATGCGCGGCCCCATCATCTCGACCATCGCCACGCGCCACTTCGCCGGCGCGCGGGTGGCCACGATCTACGGCACTATCTATGCGATGAACGCACTGGGCGCCGCGTTCGGCTCCCTCATGGGCGGCGTGTTGCACGACATCACGGGCGGTTACCGTGCAGGGTTCGTGTTTTCGCTTTGCGCCGTGGCCATCGCGGTACGGCCGTTCTGGACCCTGCCGATGCTACGGAACTTTCGATAGCGTCACCCGCCCCACAGTTCCGGGTTGAGGTTGTCGGGTGCGCGCGCGGCGAGCAGCGGGTCGCGCACCGGCCCGGGCTGCAGGCCCGCCAGCACGCGCATGAGCTGCCGGCGTCGCTCCATGGGCGCGCGCATGAACCCCGTGGCCTTCAGCGCATCGAGCTGCCTCAGCATCGTGTCCCGCATCGTGGGATCGCGCACGAAGTAGGACGAGAATGCGCTGAGCGCGACGACGTCCGCAAGCAGGGCGGCCAGCAGCGAAGCGTCCCGGCATAGTCCGATCGCGCGATTGAGCAGGCCCACTGCCTGCTGGCGCTCGCCGAGCGCGCGTGCAAGGCGCGCGCATTCGGCAAGCATTGGCGCGTCGCCGCCGCGGGCGCAAAGGAGCTCCATGCGCGCGTATTCGGCTTGCAGCTGCGCATGACGCCCGCCCGGCGCGTGCTCGAGCGCGCCCGCGCGTTCGAGCAGTTCGGCGCGGCCCGCCTTGCACGCAAAAAGGTTGAGCTGGAACGGGTCCAGCGCGGCCTTGGGGTCCCAGGGCACGAGCAGACCGGGGCCAGGCACGAGTTTGTAGGTCTGGTAGCCGGCCGCCGCCAGCCGCTCCACCAGTTGCAGGTTGAGGCGCTCGCCATGGCGGATCTCGAACATGACCAGCGGGTCGGCCGAGCGCAGGAACGCGGCGCCCCCGGCGACGATCCGCTCCTCTTCGCCTTCGGCATCGAGCTTCAGGAAATCAATTGCGCCCCAGCTGTGTTCGGCGGCCAGCGCGTCGAGCGTGGTGAGCGGGACTTCCTCGGTGGCCCCGCTCCCGCCGCCCGAAAGCGAATTCAGCTCGGAATTCGCTTCGATCGAAAGCCGTGCGGTGCCTTCGTGGTCGGAAAGCGCTTTCTGGATCACCGTCACGTGGCCGAGCGCGTTGAGCTCGACGCTCTGGCGCAGGTAATCCGCGGTAGCGGAGGCGGGCTCCACCGACCACACGCGACCGGAAGGTCCGACGGCACGGGCGAGCGACAGTGTATAGAGGCCGTAGTTCGCGCCGATGTCCACCACGCGCATGCCTGCGCCGAGTGTCTTCCTCAGGAACCCGATCTCGTCCTCGAACCAGTCCTCCTGCTCGAGCAGCACGTACGGGGTAAGCAGGTTGATGCGGCCCGGCACCGCGACGGTGACGCCGCCCGCCGAGCGTATGCCTATGGCTGGAGCGGGTTCCGGCTGCGCCATGCCTACGGGCGAAGCAACCCGGCGGCGTGGGCTTCCCGTTCGAGGCTCTCGCGAAACGCAGGGTGGGCGATGGCGATCATCTTCGCCGGGCGCTGCGCGAGCGGCACGCCGCGCAGGTCCGCCGCGCCATGCTCGGTGATGAAAACGCCCGCTTCGCTCCTCGGCGTGGCCACGGGGCCGGAGAGCTTCGCAACGATGCGCGAGACCTTGGTGCCGATCGAGGCGGGCAGGCAGATGAGCGACACCCCGCCCGGCGATGCATTGGCCGCACGGATGAAATCGAGCGCGCCACCGACCGCGCCGACGTAACTGCCGCCGGGGGTTCCATTCGACACTGTTTCGGCGTTGACCTGGCCCGTGAGGTCTACCTCGACCGCCGAGTTGATCGCGATGAAGTTGTCGATGCTGCCCAGCACCTTCGCGCTGTGCGTGTAATCGGTGGCGCGCAGGGACAGCGCGGGGTTCTCGCGCGCGAAGTCGAACAGCAGCTTCGTGCCGAACAGCACGCCCCCGACGGTGACGCCGCGATCGATCGACTTGTGCGCGTTGGTGACCGCGCCGCTTTGCATGAGTTTCGCCACGCCGTCGCAGACGAGGCCCGAGTGCACGCCGAGGTCCCGCCGGTCGCCAAGCGCCGCGAGGATCGCGTCCGGCAGCGAGCCGAGGCCGAACTCGAGCACCGAGCGGTCGGGGATGAAGTGCGCGGCGTTGCGCCCGATCGCCAGTTCGACCTCGCCGGGTGCGCCGTAGGGCAGGGGCACGGGCGGGCGCGAGGAACGCACCACGGCCGCGAAGTCCTTTTCCGCAAGCAGCGGGGTGGTGTGGGTCCATGGCACCTGGTCGTTGACTTCGGCGATCACGCAGCGCGCCGCCTTGATTGCGGACCCGAGGTATTCGACCGAGATGCCCAGGCTGTATTCGCCCCGGCTGTTGGGCGGGCTCACCTGCACGAGTACCACGTCCGTCTTCAGGCGCCGGCTTTCGATCAGCCCGGCCAGTTGCGAGTAGGGGAAGGGGCAGATGTCCAGCAGCCCCGCGTCGGAGAGCTTCCTGTTGTGGCCGGCGCCGCAGTAGGACGAGAGCTTCAGGTGGTCGGCGTGCTCCGCCTTCACGGTGCCGGAGTAATTCACCCCCAGGAACACGCGGGCGCCGGTGTAGCGCGCGCGCTGGGACACGAAAGCCTCGGTCAGCGTCAGGGGTTCCGAGCAGGCCTGGCCCCAGGTGACGCCGTCGCCCGGGCGGACGTATTGGGCTAGGTCGATGGTCATGCGGCGATGCTAACATTCGCCACCCGCGTTTTACGCGTCCCGTTTCAACCCAGTTCACCTCCGGAGTTCCAAGTGCTCGACGACAAAGGCCTAGACCTGCTGTTTCGCAACGCCCGCAGTCACAACGGTTTCGACACCGCCCCCGTTCCCGACGAGAAGTTGAAGCAGTTGTATGACATCGTGAAATGGGCGCCCTCGACCATGAACACCCAGCCCATGCGCGTCGTTTTCGTGAAGTCGGCCGAGGCCAGGCAGAAGCTCGCTCCGGCCCTCTCGCCCGGCAACCTCGACAAGACCCTTGCCGCGCCGGTCATCGCGATCCTCGCCTGGGACACCAAGTACTTCGAGAACCTGCCGCGCATGTTCGCGCACCGCCCGCAGGCCATCGACTTGTTCAAGGGTGCCGACAAGGCCGCCCACGCCGAGAAGACGGCCTTCCGCAACGCCTCGATGCAGGGCGGCTACTTCATTCTTGCGGCGCGTGCCCTGGGTCTCGATTGCGGCCCGATGTCGGGCTTCGACAACGCCAAGGTCGACGCCGCGTTCTTCCCGGACGGCGGCTGGAAGTCGAACTTCCTGTGCAACTTGGGCATCGGTGACGCCTCCAAGGTGATGCCACGCCTGCCGCGCCTCGCGTTCGAGGAAGCCTGCAAAATCGTCTAGGCGAGAAGAGGGGCGGCGGCCATGCATACGAACCTCCCGCTCGCCGGCCTGCGCGTCCTCGACCTGTCGAGGGCGCTGGCCGGCCCCTTCTGCGCGATGATCCTCGCGGACCTCGGCGCGGACGTGGTCAAGATCGAACCCACGCCCGACGGTGAGATGGTGCGCGGCTGGGGCCCGTTCAAGGACGGCATCAGCGTCTATTACCTCAGCATCCACCGCAACAAGCGCAGCCTCGCGATCAATTTTCGCGACCCCGCGGGCCTGGAGCTGATCCGGACGCTGGCCGGCAAGGCGGACATCCTGGTCGAGAATTTCAAGCCCGGCGTCATGGGCGACATGAAGATGGACTACGCAACTCTGGCGGCGGCGAATCCCCGCCTGATCTTTGCGTCGATCACGGGCTTCGGCACTACCGGTCCTTACGGCGGCTGGCCCGGCGTTGACCAGATCGCGCAGGGCATGTCCGGCCTCATGAGCCTCACCGGACAAAAGGAGACCGGGCCCACGCGCGTGGGCATCCCGATCGGCGATGTCGTCGCCGGCATGTGGGCCGCGCTCGGCGTGCAGGCGGCTGTGATCCAGCGGCAGGCAACGGGCCAGGGGCAACTGGTGGAGACGTCGCTCCTCGCGGGGTTGATCGGCCTGCTCACGGTGCAGGGCCAGCGGCAGCTCAGCCTCGGCGACACGCCCGGCGTGGCGGGCAACGACCATCCCGTGATCTGCCCGTACGGCATGTTTGAGGCCAAGGACGGCCCGTTCAACATGGCCGCGGCGACCGAGGACATGTGGGTGAAATTGTGCGGGCTCGTCGGCATGGAGGACTGGCTCACGCATCCCGACTACAAGGACAACGCGGCCCGCAGCCGCAACCGCGAGGCGGTCAAGGCGCGCCTCAACGCGATCTTCGCCACGCGCGGTAAGATGGATTGGACGCTCGACCTGGTGAAGCTCGGCCTGCCCGCAGGGCCGATCTTCACGCTCGACCAGGTGTTCGAGGATCAGCACGTGAACGAAACCGGCATCGTCGAGACGATCGAGCATCCCTCGATCGGCAGCCTGCGCCTGATCGCCAACCCGATCCGCATGGCGGGCATGGGCGGGCGCTCGATCCGCAGCGCGCCGCCCGCGCTCGGTGCCGACAGCCGCCAGGTCCTTGCCGATTTCGGCGTGCCGCAGGCGCAGATCGACGCGCTCGTCGCTGCAAAAACCATCCAATGCGCCTAGGAGGGGATGCCATGCTTGCCGACCAGATCGCCTACGTAGCACTGGCCTCGAACGACCCGGCCGCGACCTGCGCGGTGTTCGAGCGCCACTTCGGCCTTGCGCGCACTGAGTTCGATTCGCCGCAGGGCAAGGTGCCGGTGTACGCCACCGGCCGCAGCGCCCTGGCCGTGTTCCCGCTTGGCCACCCCATGCTGGAGGGCGAAGCCAAGCCGGGCGTGAACCATATTGCGCTCGGCGTCGATGACGTCGCCGCGGCGGCAAAGGCCGCGGCGGCTGCGGGCGTGCCGGTGGCGGGCGTGCCAGTCGCCGGCCTCGGCGGGCGCAGGACGCTTGCGCTCGAACACATAGCCACCGTGGGCGTGCGCACGCGGCTGACCGAGCGCCTCGCCATGGACGCGCCGTCCGGCGCGGTGATCCAGCGCATCGACCACCTCGGCGTGGCGAGCTCGGACGTGTTCGAGGACGAGCGCGCCTTCGCGGGCAGGCTCGGTTTCGCGGTGGAGAGCCGCCAGACCGACATGGAAGTCAGCATGGCCGTGGAGAGCTTCACCTCGGACAAGTACGGCGTGGTCTACCACAATCGCGCCCCGGAGCCGGTGGGCGGGCTGCGCGTCACGTTCATCACGCTGGGCGATTGCGAGCTCGAGTTCCTCGCCAACTTCGATCCGCGCCAAGGCGCTGAAATTGCGCACGGGCAGGCCGGCTCGACCAAGCAGGACCAGGGCGCGAT
>JANNWA010000570.1:0-1816 GCA_031408275.1 Pseudomonadota bacterium | reverse complement strand
AATTCGCCGAGCTACTCGGCAACCGCTCGCCCAAGCAGATCGTGCACCAGTGCGGTTCGGGTGTTTCGGCCTGCCACAACATTCTCGCGATGGAAATCGCGGGTCTCGCGGGTTCGCGCTTGTACCCGGGGTCTTGGAGCGAGTGGTGCCAGGATCCGAAGCGGCCGGTGGCTACGGGAAGCGAGCCTTAAGCCACGCGGAAAGTTTCGCGAACACGTCTTCGCGAATCTCGGCCTTCGACAAAACGAGGTCGTGCAGGCCGCCGGGGAACTGCATGACGGCCACGTCCTTCCCCACGCCCGGCGCCCACTTCGCAATCGCGCGCCAGCCAAGCACGATGTCGGCCTTGTCCGAGTGCATCACCAGCACCGGGCAATCAATCGACAAGCCTGCGTGCACCTTTGCATGCGCGGCCAGGATCGCGCCTATCCAGCCGAAGTAAAGCGGGAAGCCGTCGATAGGCTTCAGGCGCAGGTCGAAGTCCCACTCGCCCGAATAGTCCTTGTGCAGGCTGATGGGGTATTCGCGCCGCAAACCCTTTGGGTCTTTCAGGAAGGGAAACAGGATCCCGGTCGCTGCCGCGATGCCGAGCTTGAACCGGTCGGCGGGCGGCACGCTGAATTCGAAAAACGGGCTGTTGAGCCAGACTGCGGATACTTTGTCCTTGTGCTCGCCCTCATGCGCGTACAGCGCCGCGATCAGCCCGCCCGTCGAATGTCCCGCGAGCAGCAACGGCCCGCCCACGGTTTCAGCGACGATGTCGATCGCGCGCGTGATGTCGGCGAAGTACTCGCTGATGTGCTTGCAGAAGCACGGATGCTGCCCCGGCAGCAGCGACCGGCCGTGCTTGCGCAGATCGAGCGCGTAGAACGACCAGCCTTCGGACTCGAAGCGCTCGGCCATGTGCGCCTGGAAGAAGTAATCTACGAACCCGTGCACGTAGAGCACCGCGCGCTTCTGCGGCGCCGCGCCGGCCTTGCGCACGAGCGTGGCGACTACCGGGCCGTCGTAGTCCGGCGGGAATTCCAGCGTTGCCGACTCGTATGCGGGCATAAGTTTGTCCGGGACCCATAGGACGCATTCGGGATTCATCGACGATCTTTTTCTGGATATAATGTGTACATATTGTACATGGAGTACACATCATGCGAACCAACATCGTCATCGATGACAAGCTCATGAAGGAAACCCTCCGCACCACCGGCCTCAAGACCAAGCGCGAGGCCGTAGAACTCGGGTTACGCACCCTGCTCCGGCTTGGGCAACAGCGCCAGGTTCGCCAGCTGCGGGGCAAACTGGCCTGGGAGGGCGACCTCGACGCGATGCGGACCGACAAGTGATATTGGTCGACTCCAGCGTCTGGATCGACTACTTGCGCGGGGTCTCCACACCCCAGTCAGACAAGCTGGACTCCCTGCTCGGGGTCGAGCCGCTCGCCATCGGCGACCTGATCCTGGCGGAGGTGCTGCAGGGATTTTCAAACGAGCGCGACTTCATTAAGGCGCGCAAGAATCTCGACTCGTTCGAGCATGTCGAGCTCGGCGGGAAAGATATTGCGATTCAGGCCGCGCGAAACTTTCGCACCCTCCGCGGCCTGGGGATCACCGTTCGCAAAACGATCGACACGATCATTGCCACGAGATGCATCGAAAGCGGATACACGCTGCTGCATTCGGACCGGGACTTCGACGCGTTCGAGACACATCTCGGACTGCAGGTGGTGTCGCTGGGAAAGTAGCGTTGCACGAACCCCGCGGCGTTGTCGAGAAATGCTTCGACTACTCTATTGCCGTGGCGTGGCAGACGATCCTAGAAA
>JANNWA010000569.1:0-1738 GCA_031408275.1 Pseudomonadota bacterium | reverse complement strand
CGCCCATCAGCATGATCTGCGTGCAGCGCGGATGCGCGGCGCCGGTCGAAAACCACTTGCGCCCGTTGATCAGGTAGTCGCCGCCCTGGCGCTCGATGGTGGTCGCGATGTTGGTGGCGTCCGAGGAGGCCACGTCAGGCTCGGTGATCGCAAAGCACGAGCGCGTCTGCGCCTCGAGCAGCGGGGCGAGCCACTGGCGCTTTTGCTCGGGATTCGCGCAGTTCTGCAGCGTGATCATGTTGGGGACGTCGGGCGCCTGGCAATTGAACGCTTCGGGAGCCCAGGCGAGGCGGCCGAGGATCTCGCAGCATCCCGCGTACTCGAGGTTGGAGAGGCGCGTGCCGGGTTCGTCCGCCGCGAGTTCCGGCAGGCCGATGTTCCAGAGCCCTTCCGCGCGCGCCTTGGCCTGGAGCCCGGCCATGAATGGCGCCGCTTCGTCGCGCCTTGCCACGTGCTCCACCCACTCGCGGTTGCGCGGCAGGACGTGCAAGTCGAAGAAGGCCTGCGTGCGGTCGCGCCAGGCGCGGCCGTTGGCCGATAGCTCGAAATCCATGTCTGCTCCCTTGTTTTGCGGACTATGATAAAACGTTACGTCATCCAATGAACCGGAGGAGGCATGGGAATCCTGGTACGCATCGCTGGCGTCCTTGCATTGTGCGCGGGGACGGCATTTGCGCAACCCTATCCGTCAAAACCCGTGCGGGTGATCGTCCCCTATCCCACGGGCGGCATCGTCGACCTGCTGGCCCGCGCGGTCACCGAAAAAATCGCCGCAGGCTGGGGCCAGCCGATCCTGGTCGAAGGCCGGCCCGGCGCGGACGGCAACCTGGGCACCGAAGCAGTGGCGAAGAGCGCAGCCGACGGCTACACCTGGCTCATGACCGGACCGGCGATCCTCTCCAACCCGACCATCTACAGCAATCTGTCGTGGACACCGATGCGCGACTTCCAGGGCGTGGGCGTGGCGGTGTGGAACCTGAACATCGCGGTGGTGCCGGCCACCCTGCCGGTGAACACCCTTCAGGAGTTCGTCGCCTACGCCAAGGCGCGTCCTGGCCAGCTAAACTTCGGCAATCCGGGCACCGGCTCCTCCAACCACCTGTCGACCGAGTTGTTCTTCCAGGTGGCGGACATCAAGCTTGTCAACATCGGCTACAAGGGCCAGCCGCCCGCGATCCCGGACCTGATCAACGGCCAGTTGCAGTTCAAGGTGGTCGCGCTCGGCCTCGCGGCGCCGCACGTGAAGAGCGGCCGGCTGAAGGCGCTCGCCGCATTCAGCCCGCAACGCCTGAAGCAATTGCCGGAAGTGCCGACGGTCGCGGAGGCCGGCTATCCCGAAGCGGGACTCGTGCCTTGGTACGGGATGTACGTGCCCGCCGCCACGCCCAAGGACGTGGTTGCGCGCATCAACAACGAGATCAACAAGGCGCTCGCTTCGCCGGACGTGCAGGAGCGCATCGAGAAGATCGGCGGCCTGCCCGGCCCGATCAAGACCCCCGACGAGATCCAGGCGATGATGAAGTCGGACTTCGAACGCTGGGGCAAGGTCGTGCGCGCGGCCGGGATCAAGCCGGCGCAGTGAATCCCGCTGTGAATCCGCTTCGCACCGCGCTGTGCAAGCGGCTCGGCATCGAACTGCCGATCTTCGGCTTCTCGCATTCGATCGAGGTCACCGTCGCGCTCGCCGAGGCGGGCGGCTTTCCCGTGTTCGGCGCGGCGCGCGAAACCCCTGACAAAA
>JANNWA010000568.1:0-10422 GCA_031408275.1 Pseudomonadota bacterium | reverse complement strand
CGTTCCTCGGCGGCGAGGACTTCGACCAGCGCCTGATCGACTACATCTGCGACGAATTCAAGAAAGAGCAAGGCATCGACCTGCGCACGGACGTGCTCGCGCTGCAGCGCCTCAAGGACGCGGCCGAGAAAGCCAAGATCGAGCTCTCGTCATCCCAGCAGACCGAGATCAACCTGCCCTACGTGACGGCCGACGCCAAGGGCCCGAAGCACCTGGCGCTCAAGCTCACGCGCGCCAAGTTCGAGGCCCTGGTGGACGACCTCATCGAGCGCACCATCGAGCCCTGCCGCATCGCGATCAAGGACTCGGGCGTCAAGGTGTCCGACATCCATGACGTGATCCTGGTCGGCGGCATGACGCGCATGCCCAAGGTCGTGGACAAGGTGCGCGTGTTCTTCGGCAAGGAACCGCGCAAGGACGTGAACCCGGACGAAGCCGTGGCCGTGGGCGCGGCGATCCAGGCCGGCGTGCTCAAAGGCGACGTGAAGGACGTGCTGCTGCTCGATGTGACCCCGCTGTCGCTGGGCATCGAGACGCTGGGCGGCGTGATGACCAAGCTCATCCAGAAGAACACGACCATCCCGACCAAGGCGCAGCAGGTGTTCTCGACCGCGGACGACAACCAGAATGCGGTGACGATCCACGTGCTGCAGGGCGAGCGCGAAGTGGCCGCCGGCAACAAGAGCCTCGGCCAGTTCAACCTGTCGGACATCCCGCCGGCGCCGCGCGGCATGCCGCAGATCGAGGTCATGTTCGACATCGACGCCAACGGCATCCTGCATGTGACCGCCAAGGACAAGGCCACCGGCAAGGAGAACAAGATCAAGATCCAGGCGAGCTCGGGGCTTTCGGAAGACGAGATCAAACGCATGGTGAAGGACGCCGAGATCAACGCCGAGGAAGACAAGAAGGCCCTCGAGCTGGTCAACGCGCGCAACCAGCTCGAAGCGCTCGTCCACTCTGTCAGGAAGTCGCTCAAGGAATACGGCGACAAGATCGAGAAAAGCGAAGCCGACGCCATCGAGGCCGCGGCGAAGGACGCCGAGGAAGCGATCAAGTCGAACGACAAGGCGCAGATCGACGCCAAGGCCGAAGTGCTGAGCAAGACCGCGCAGAAGCTCGGCGAGAAGATGTACGCCGACCAGCAGGCCGCGCAGGCCGCCGCCTCAGGTGCCGCGGGCGCGGCGCCCGGCGGGAACGCGGCCGGCGGTGCGCAGGGCGAAGCCGGCAAGAAGGACCAGGGTGATGTGGTCGACGCGGAATTCACCGAAGTCAAAGGCGACAAGAAGTAAGGTTCTCAATCCGATCCACCGTGCGGGGCGTGGGGCATTCTGCCCCGCGCCTTTCGCGTTTTAAGAACTGACCATGGCCAAACGCGACTACTACGAAGTCCTCGGCTTGAACCGGGGCGCCTCCGACGAGGAAATCAAGAAGGCGTACCGCAAGCTCGCCATGAAGCACCATCCGGACCGCAACCCGGACAATCCCAAGGCCGAGGAGCATTTCAAGGAGGCCAAGGAAGCCTACGAGGTGCTGTCTGACGCGAAGAAGCGCCCGGCCTACGACAGCTACGGGCATGCCGGCGTCGACCCCAGCGCCGGCCCCGCGGGCGGGGGCGCCAGCTTCGCGGACGCGTTCGGCGACATCTTCGGCGACATCTTCGGCGGCAACCGCCAGGGGCGCTCGAACGTCTACAGGGGTGCGGACCTGCGCTACAACCTCGAGATCACGCTCGAGCAGGCGGCGCACGGGTTCGAGACCAAGATCCGCATCCCGACCATGTCGCAATGCGAGACCTGCAAGGGATCGGGCGCCAAGCCGGGCACCCAGCCGACCACCTGCACGACCTGCAGCGGCCAGGGCCAGGTGCGCATGACGCAGGGCTTCTTCTCGATCCAGCAGCCCTGCCCGCGCTGCCACGGCACCGGCAAGGTCATCACCACGCCCTGCGCCACCTGCGGCGGCGGCGGGCGCATCAAGCACCAGAAGACCCTGGCGGTGAAAATCCCGCCCGGCGTCGACGAAGGCGACCGCGTGCGGCTCACGGGCGAAGGCGAGCCGGGCGTGAACGGCGGGCCGTCGGGCGACCTGTACGTGCAGGTGCACATCAAGGCGCACGCGGTGTTCCAGCGCGACCACGACGACCTGCATTGCGAGATGCCGGTGTCGTTCGCGACGGCCGCGCTCGGCGGGGAAATCGATGTTCCCACGCTTGACGGCTCCGCGCGCATCAAGGTGCCCGCCGAGACGCAGAGCGGCAAGACGTTTCGCCTGCGCGGCAAGGGGATCAAGGGCGTGCGCAGCCACGCGCCTGGCGACCTCCACTGCCATGTGATCATCGAGACGCCCGTCAAGCTCACCGATCGCCAGAAGGATCTCCTGCGCGAGTTCGAGGCGATCACGCAAACGGACGCCGGGCGCCACAATCCGCGCGCCAAGTCCTGGTTCGACCGCGTCAAGGAGTTCTTCGAAGGCTGACGCGCAGCGGCGGATCGTTCGGCGCGCCGGGCGATTTCAGCTACGGCGCCAGGTCGTGCCGCCCGCCCCGTCCTCGAGGAGGACGCCGAGGCCCGCGAGTTCCTTCCTGATGCGGTCGGCCGCGGCATAGTCCTTCGCCTTGCGCGCCGCGAGGCGCGCGTCGATCCTCTGCTGGATCTCCACGTCCGAAAGCCCGCCCGCCGCGCCCGCCTGCAGGAACGCCTGCGGGTCGCGTTGCAGGAGCCCGAGCACCCCGCCCAGCGCCTTGAGCTGGCCCGCGAGCTCGCTGCGCCCGCGGTTGACCTCGTTGGCGAGGTCGAACAGCACCGCAAGGGCTTCGGGCGTGGCGAAATCGTCGTCCATCGCGGCCTTGAAGCGCTGCGCGTGGGCCTCGGACCAGTCCACGGACCGCGCGCCCTCATGTGCATCGCCTGCCGGCGCGCCCCTCAGCGCGGTATAGAGCCTGGTCAGCGCGCCCTTGGCGTCCTGCAGGTGGACATCCGAGTGGTTGAGCGGGCTGCGATAGTGGGCGCGCAGCAGGAAGAACCGCACCACTTCGGCGTCAAATTCCTTGAGGATGTCGCGCAGCGTGAAGAAGTTGCCGAGCGACTTGGACATCTTCTCGTCGTCCACGCGCACGAAGCCGTTGTGCATCCAGGTGTTCACGAACCGCTTCCCGGTGGCGCCCTCGGTCTGAGCGATCTCGTTTTCATGGTGCGGGAACTGCAGGTCCTGGCCGCCGCCATGGATGTCGAAAGTCTCGCCAAGCAGCGCGCAGCTCATCGCCGAGCACTCGATGTGCCAGCCCGGCCGGCCGCGGCCCCACTGCGAGTCCCACTTCACCTCCTCGGGCTCCGCTTCCTTGGCCGACTTCCACAGCACGAAATCGAGCGGGTCGGCCTTGCCGGTGTCGACCTCGACCCGCTCCCCCGCGCGCAGCTCGTCCAGCGACTTGCCCGAGAGTTTCCCGTAGCCGGGGAATTTGCGCACCGCATAATTCACGTCGCCGCCCGAGGCCTTGTAGGCAAGGCCGTTCTTTTCGAGCCGCCCGATCAGGTCGAGCATCTGCGGCACGAACTGGGTCGCGCGCGGTTCGTGGTCGGGCTTTTGCACGCCAAGCACCTCCAGGTCCTCGTCCATGGCGCGGATGAACCGCCCGGTCAGCGCGCCGATCGTTTCGCCGTTTTCCACCGCGCGCCGGATGATCTTGTCGTCGATGTCCGTGATGTTGCGCACATAGTTGACCTTGTAGCCGCTGGCGAGCAGCCAGCGGCGCACCATGTCGAAGACCACCATCATGCGGCCGTGCCCGAGGTGGCAATAGTCGTACACTGTGATGCCGCATACATACATGCCGACCGATCCGGGGCGGAGGGGAACGAAGTCCTGCTTCTCCCGGGCGAGCGTGTTGTAGATTCTGAGCATGGGCGGTCGGTAGGAAAGGCGGGCCCAACTCCGATTGTCCGATAAAATTGCCGGCGAAGCGGGCTTGGACGGCTGGTTTGGAGTACAATGCCTTGTATCGTATGGCCTTGAAAAGTATAACACAATGCGTAATTTAGCCGGGTCTGGACCAGCAGGGAAAACATGGCTGCTGCGCTGCTGCGCGGCGCTCTCGCTCATGGTCGCGGCCTCGTGGGCGCAGGCCGACGACATCTCGGACGCCAGCCAGCTGCTGCGCGCCGGCCAGCACCAGCAGGCCCTTGAGCGCGTGAACAAGGTGCTCGCGTCAAAGCCGCGCGATGCGCAGGCGCGCTTCCTCAAGGGCCTGATCCTCACGGAGCAGGGCAACACCAAGGAAGCGATCCTGATCTTCACCAAGCTCACCGAGGATTACCCCGACCTGCCCGAGCCCTACAACAACCTCGCAGTGATCTACGCGGCGCAGGGGCAGTACGACAAGGCGCGCGGGGCACTTGAACAATCGATCCGCACCCATCCCAGCTACGCCACGGCCTATGAGAACCTGGGCGACGTGTACTCCAAGCTCGCCAGCCAGGCCTACGACAAGGCGCTGCAGCTCGACTCTTCCAACTCGGCCGCGCAGAACAAGCTCGCGCTGGTGCGCGAACTCGTAGGCGGCGCCCCGCGTGCTGCAACAGCCACACCGGCCAAGCCCGCGCCCGCCAAGCCCCCGGTCACTATCGCCGCCGCAACGCCCGCTGAAACCAAGCCTGCACCTTCGGCGCCCACCCCGGCCCCGGCGGCTGAAGTGAAGCCGGCCGCACCGGCCCCTGCGCCAGCTGCCGAGAAACCCGCACCCAAGCCCCCCGCTGCGGGCGCGGGCGCAGGCGGCAGTGACGAAGTCGTGCAGATGCTCAACGCGTGGGCAGCCGCCTGGTCGAAGAAGAACGTAGACACCTACCTCGCCTTCTACGCCAAGGACTTCAAGACCCCGAACGGCGAGGCGCGCGCCGAGTGGGAGCAGGCGCGCCGCACGCGCATCCAGGGGCCCAAGTCGATCTCGGTCGAAGCCGACGCACCCAAGGTGACCATGAGCGGCGACAAGCAGGCGAGCGTCACCTTCCGTCAGCGCTACAAGTCGGACACGTTGAGCGCCAACAGCATGAAGACGCTGGTCCTCGTGAAGACTGAAGCCGGCTGGCGCATCCAGCAGGAGAAGGTGGCGAATTGAAAGGCTTCACCGCCGCCCTGCTCCGCACCAGCCTCTCCGCCTCCCTTTTCCTCTTCGCCGCGTCGAGCGCCCTGGCGACGCGCCCGGCGGCCGCACCGCAAGCCGAGAAGACGCTGTCGCAGGTGTTCGAAGCCATCGAGCAGAACAAGTTGGACCTCGCCATGGAGCGCGTCGAGGCGCTGCTGGCGGTGAACCCGAACTTCCGCCTGGCACACCTCATCCGCGGCGACCTGCTGCTTGCGCGCACGCGCCCGATCACGACTTTCGGCAACGCCGGCAACGTGCCGCGCGAGAAGATCGAGGACCTGCGCGCCGAGGCACTGTCGCGCCTGCGAGCCATGCGCGAGCGGCCGGCTGCGGACCGCCTGCCGCGCAACCTGCTGCAGTTCCGGCCCGACCAGACGCACGCCCTGCTGGTCGACTCCAAGCGCTCGCGGCTGTACGTGTTCGCGAACGACCGCGGCCGCCCGCGCTTCGTTTCGGACTATTACGTGACGCTGGGCAAGCGCGGCATTGACAAGATGCGCGAAGGCGACCAGAAGACGCCCGTGGGCGTGTACCACGTGACCGCCAACCTGCCGCGCAAGAA
Organism: Pseudomonadota bacterium; assembly: GCA_031408275.1. Lineage (GTDB taxonomy): Bacteria > Pseudomonadota > Gammaproteobacteria > Burkholderiales > SG8-39 > SZAS-79. Next base: position 4,720 of record JANNWA010000568.1, on the reverse strand, counting down.
ACTCACGGACTTCTACGGGGCGGGCGCGTTCCCGATCAACTACCCCAACGAATGGGACAAGCGCCACGGCCGCAACGGGCACGGCATCTGGCTGCACGGCACGCCCTCGGACACCTTCGCCCGCCCGCCGAGGGCGAGCGACGGCTGCATCGTGCTGTCCAACATCGACCTGGAATTCCTCAGCGCCGAGCTGCAGGTGGGCCTCACCCCGGTGATCATCGCCGACGAGCTGCAGTGGGTGGACGGCGCCGCGCAGGAGGAGGAGCGCAAGTCCCTCGCCCAGGCGATCGAGGCCTGGCGCGCCGACTGGGAAAGCCTGGACACGGAAAAATACCTGCGCCACTACTCGGCCAGGTTCCAGTCCGCGGATCAAAGCTACGTGCAGTGGGCCGCGCACAAGAAAAAGGTCAATGCCGGCAAGGAGTGGGTCAAGATCGGCCTCAACGGGATAAGCATGTTCCGCAATCCCGGCAAGGACGATTTCGTCGTCGTGAGCTTCGAGCAGGGTTACCGCTCGAGCAACCTGTCCAATTCGATGCGCAAGCGCCAGTACTGGATGAAGGAAGGCGCGCGCTGGAAGATCATCTACGAAGGTTCTGCCTGAAGGAGCATCATGAAATTAGCCAAATTCTGGATTCCGTTCGTCATGCTGTCGGCCGCCGGTGCGGTTGACGGCGCCCTGGCCGCCGACCCGCAGGTCGACATCAAGACCAGCCAGGGGACGATCCGCCTCGAGCTCTACCCGGCCAAGGCGCCGAAGTCGGTCGAGAATTTTCTCCAGTACGTGAAGGACGGCCACTACAACGGCACGGTCTTCCACCGCGTGATCAAGAGTTTCATGATCCAGGGCGGCGGGTTCGACAAGGACATGAAGCAGAAACCCACGCGCGGCCAGATCAAGAACGAATCGACCAACGGCCTCACCAACGACATCGGCACGGTGGCCATGGCGCGCACCTCAGTGCGCGATTCGGCCACCTCGCAGTTCTTCATCAACACCAAGAACAACGACTTCCTGAACTATAGCGGGGAGACCCCGCAGGGCCACGGCTACGCCGTGTTCGGCAAGGTCGTCGCGGGCATGGATGTGGTCATGAAGATCGATGGATCCCCCACCGGGGCCGGCGACGTGCCGCGGGAGCAGGTGGTGATCGAATCGATCTCGCTGGTCCAGCCGGCCAGGAAGTAAGCGCCCCCGGGCGCGCGGGCACCGCATGCAGCGCGCCCTGTTCATTTCCGACCTGCACCTCACGAGCGCCCGGCCGGCCGCCAACGAGGCGTTCTTCGCTTTCCTCGAGAGCGTGGTCCCCGGCGCGGATGCGCTCTACATCCTCGGCGACCTGTTCGAGTCCTGGGTCGGCGATGACGACCTGGCCGATCCTTTGAACGCGATCGTGGCGGGATTCCTCGCCAACACCGCACGCAACGGAACACCCGTACACGTGATGCACGGCAATCGCGACTTCCTGATGGCGGGCGAATTCCGCGCGGCCGCCGGGGCGAACCAGCTTGCCGACCCGACGGTGATCGACCTCTTCGGCACGCCGACGCTGCTGATGCACGGCGACACTCTGTGCACCGGCGATACGGACTACCAGGAGTGGCGCAGGCTCTGCCGCAGCGAGGCCTGGCAACAAACCTTCCTCGCCGCGCCGCTGGAGGCGCGCCGCGCGCAAACGCTCGAACTGCGCTCCAAAAGCGAGGCGGGCAAACGCGAGAAGCCCCCGGTAATCATGGACGTGAACGAGGAGGCGGTTCGCGAGGCATTGCGAGTGCACGAGTGCACTCGCTTGGTCCACGGCCACACGCACCGGCCGGCGCACCACACGCTCGACGTAGACGGCCGGGCCTGCGAGCGCTGGGTGCTGCAAGACTGGTACGGTCGCGGCGGCTACCTGGAGGCCACCGCCGCGGGATTGAAACTCGTCAACCTTCCCGCGGTTTGAATCGCGATTTTCCTACCGCGCGCTGAAGCGCGCGAAGGAGCCCTCGGCCGAGCCGGCCTCGCAGTTCTGCCGATAGACTTCGCGCGCGAGAGTATCCAGTCCCGGCACCGGCACCTGCTCCCGGAAAAACCGCTTCGTCGCCCGAGTGGATTCGGGCGGCAGGCTCGCGAGCCTCTCGGCCGCAGCGCGCGCGGTGTCGTGCACGCGCTCCGCCGTCACTTCCTGCTCCGCCAGCCCGACCCGGACCGCGTCCGTCCCGGACAGCCGGTCCGCGCCCCAGACCAGCCAGCGTGCCCGCGCAACGCCGACGCGACGCACCAGCGCCTCGATGCCCCAGGGCGGAAAGAAACCGAGTTCCACCTCGGGCAGGCGCCACGCGGCATCGGCCGAGGTAACGACCACATCGCAGCCGATCGCAAGCATGAACCCGCCGCCAAGTGCAAAGCCGTGCACGGCGCACACCACCGGGATGTCGATCCCGGCGATGAGGCGCATCAGCAGCGCCTTGCGCTCCGCGATGCGCAATCGCTCCTGCATCGGGGCTTGCGCCATTTCCTTCACGTCGCTGCCGGCGCAAAAGCCAGCGCCCTCGCCGCGCAGCAGGATCGCGCGCACGCCCGGATCGCCGCGCGCGCGCTCCAGTGCCTCGATCAGGCGCTCGGTGGTGGCAAGGTCGAGTGCGTTGCGTACCTGCTCGCGCGCAAGCACGAGCTCAAGGACAGTGTTCATTGGAATCCATGGCGATGTGTGCGTCGCAGACCCCTGCCGGCGCCGGCATTACTTCAGCTCGACCTCGATGAACGCGAACTCGAAGGCGTTGGCGTTGATCACGTCGTGCTCTACCCCGACTTTGCGGAAATAGGGGACCCCCTTTTTCAGTTCCGCGATCTTCTCCTCGCCATTCTCGACGATCTTGAGATTGCCGTCGTAGAGCGGCACCACGACGTAGTCGTGCTCGTGGCGGTGCCAGCCGGTGGCCGCCCCCGGCGCGAACCGCCACTCGGTAACCCGCACGCGCTCGTTGTCGATCAGCCTGGTGGGTACGCCCTCTGCCATGGTTGCCTCCGGAAATTGAAACGGCGCGGAAATCCGCGCCGTTCCGACTAAACGCGCGCAACGCGCACGTTGTCGTTCGAAACTGGGCCTACTTTATCGCGTCCACGCCTGCCTTGGCCACGATGCCGTCTTGCGGCGAGGTCACGCCAGAGACGCCAATCCCGCCAATCACCTTGCCTGCCAGCATGATCGGCAGGCCGCCTTCGACCGTGGAGGCCCCGCGCAGATTGAGGAACCGGACGCCCGCGCCGCCGGCCGCCAGGGCATCCTCCATCACCTTGGTCGAGCGGCGATAGATCGCGGCCGAGCGACCCTTGTCCTGCGCCACCTCGACGCTGGCGGTCTGCGTATCGTCCATCTTCTCGTAGGCGACCAGCATTCCGGCGGTGTCGAACACGGCAATGGCGACCGGCCAGCCATTCTTGCGCGCCTCCGCCTGCCCTGCGGCGATGGCCGTCTTGGCCTGCTCCAGCGTGATGTTGGGGCCGTACGAAGGCACCTGGGCCGACACAATAGTGGCGAAGCCTGCGAACAACAGTGCACATGCGATAGCAGCGATTCTTTTCATGGTTGTCTCCTGAGTTGGTTGGCAATGCGTCCGGCAAACAGCGGCCAGGAAGTTCCCATTCCCTTTCAGCCCGGGCCGAGGGCGTCGATCCCCGCCTGCCCGATCTGGGCGTCCTCGTGCGACTGCACGCCCGACACGCCGATGCCGCCCACGCAAGTGCCTTCGGCCATGATCGGCAGGCCCCCTTCGACCGGAAGTATGCCCGGCATCTTGAGCATCGACACACGCCCGCCCGCCACTCGCTCCTCCCACATCTTGGAGGGACGGCGCGTGAGGGCTGCGGTGCGCGCCTTCTCGGTGGCGATGGTGATGTTGGCCGGCGTGGCGCCGTCGCTGCGCAGGGCGTGCAGGACGTGGCCGCCGTCATCCAGAATCACGATGGCGACCTCCCAGCTGTTCTTCTTCGCCTCGGCTTCAGCGGCGGCGCTGATCTTCTTGCAGTCATCCAGGGTCAGGGCGGGACGGGTCTTCATGGGTTTCCTTTCGATGCGCCTTCGAGCGCGGTTTTGATCTGTTCGAGCGAGGCCGGGTCCTCGATCGTCGTGAGGTCCCCCGGGTCGCGCCCCTCGGCCAGCGCCGCGATCGAGCGCCTGAGCACCTTGCCCGAGCGCGTCTTGGGGAGCAAGGTCACGAAGAACACCCGGCTGGGCCGGCCTATGGCGCCAAGCTGCTTGTCCACGGTCTTCATGATCTCGCCCTCCAGCTTCATGCGGCCCTCGGGACTTGCGACCTGGGACGCGTCCTTGACCACCGCGAACGCCATGGGCATCTGGCCCTTGAGCTGGTCGGCCACGCCCACGACCGCGCACTCGGCGACGCCCGGATGCATGTTGACGGCCTCCTCGATCTCGCGCGTGCCGAGGCGGTGCCCGGCCACGTTGATCACGTCGTCCGTGCGCCCCAGGATGAAGTAGTACCCGTCCTTGTCGCGAATGCCCCAGTCGAAGGTCGCGTACAGGATGCGCCCGGGAACCGTGGAGAAATAGGTCTTCACGAACCGTTCGTCGTCGCCCCAGAGCGTCGACATGCATCCCGGGGGCAGCGGCGGCTCGATGACCACGACGGCCTTTTCGTCGGGGCCCGCCTCGCTCGAATCCGACTCGCGCAGCAGCTTCAGGTCGTAGCCATAAGCCGGGAACGACGGACTGCC
>JANNWA010000567.1:0-18538 GCA_031408275.1 Pseudomonadota bacterium | reverse complement strand
CTGCGCACGCCGCTAAACGCGATCCTCGGATTTGCGCAGCTGATGGAGTCCGGTTCCCCGCCGCCGACCCCGCCGCAGAAGCGCAACCTGGACCAGATCCTCAAGGCCGGCTGGTACCTGCTGGAACTGATCAACGAGATCCTCGACCTCGCATTGATCGAGTCGGGCAAGGTGACCCTGTCGCGCGAACCGGTCTCACTGGCCGAAGTCATGCTCGAATGCCGGTCAATGATCGAACCCCAGGCGGTGAAGCGCGGCATCTCCATGCAGTTTCCGCGCTTCGAAATCCCGTACTTCGTCAGCGCCGACCGGACCCGGTTGAAGCAGGTCCTGATCAACCTGCTGTTCAACGCGATCAAGTACAACAAGCCGGAAGGCGCGGTGACCGTGGACTTCATTCTGAGCCCCCCGGACTCGATCCGGATCAGCGTACGGGATACTGGCGCCGGGCTGGCGCCTGAACAGGTGGCGCAGCTGTTCCAGCCTTTCAACCGGCTCGGCAAGGAATCCAGCGCCGAGGAAGGCACTGGCATCGGCCTGGTGGTCACCAAGCGGCTGGTCGAATTGATGGGCGGCACGATCGGGGCGGAGAGCTTCGTGGGGGTCGGAAGTGTGTTCTGGGTGGAGCTCGGCCTGACGGCCGCACCCAAGCGCACGATCGGGGAAGCGGATCTTTTCGTGCTCGACCGGCCGCAGTCGCCGGCCGGCACGCCACCGCGAACGCTGCTGTACGTGGAGGACAATCCGGCCAACCTCGAACTGATCGAACAGCTCATCTCACGCCGGCCGGACCTGCGCCTGCTGAGCGCGGCCGACGCCGAACTGGGCATCGAATTCGCGCGGGCCTACCAGCCGCAGGTGATCCTGATGGACATCAACCTGCCGGGCATCAGCGGCCTGGAAGCGATGCACATCCTGCGCCTGGACCCGGCCACGGCCCATATCCCGATCCTCGCGCTGAGCGCCAACGCCGTGCCGCACGACATCGAAAAGGCGCTCGAAGCCGGGTTCTTCAACTACCTCACCAAACCGATCAAGGTGGAGCAATTCATGAATGCACTCGACGAAGCGCTCACGCATGCGCGAGAGACTGCCCCGCACGCCGCCGGCAAGGAGACCGTGTGATGGTGACCGCAGCCGAAATCCTGAACGCCCACATCCTCATCGTCGACGACCTCGAGGCCAACGTGCTGCTGCTGGAACAAATGCTGGCGGAATCCGGCTATACCTGCGTGACCAGCACCATGAATCCGCGCGAGGTCTGCGACCTGCACCGCCTGAACGCCTACGACCTCATCCTCCTCGACCTGAACATGCCCGGCATGAACGGGTTCGAGGTGCTGGAAGGCCTGAAAAAGATCGATCCGGAAGGCTATGTACCGGTCCTCGTCATCACCGCCGAGCCCGGCCACAAGCTGCGCGCTTTGAAAGCCGGAGCGAAGGACTTCATCGGCAAGCCGTTCGACCTCGTCGAGGTCAGGACCCGCATCCACAACATGCTCGAAGTCCGGCTGCTGTACCGCAAGCTCGCGAACTACAACAAGGTGCTGGAGCAGACCGTGCTCGAGCGGACCGCCGAGCTGCGCCTGAGCGAGGCCCGCTACCGCAGCCTGACCGAGCTCGCCTCCGACTGGTACTGGGAGCAGGACGAAAAAGGCGGGTTCACCAAGGTGTACGGCCCCGTGCAGGAGATGCTCGGCGTCGGCGACACCCCGGTCTCGGCCGGCTGGAATGCCGCGGAGCGCGGGGCGCTGCAAGAGGCCATCGCTGCGCGCCGCCCATTCCTCGACCTGGTCGTCAGCCGCGCCGCCACCGACGGCGCGCACCAGGCGTTCCGGGTCAGCGGCGAGCCGATGTTCAACCCGTCCGGCCGCTTCACGGGCTACCGCGGAATCGGGGTTGAAATCCTGGCCAGGAACTAGCATGAAAGAAGCGAACACACCGCCCCCCAGCCCGACGCAGAACCACCTGCTCGCCGCCTTGCCGGCGGCGGACTTCGAACCCCTGGCTGCGCACCTGCAACTGGTCCCGATGCTGCTCGGGGACATGCTGTACGAGCCTGGCGAGCAGCTGCACCACGCCTATTTCCCCACCACCTCGATCGTTTCGCTGCACTACGTCATGGAGACCGGCGCGTCGGCCGAGGCCGCGGGCGTCGGCAACGAGGGCGTGCTGGGAATCTCGCTCTTCATGGGTGGCAATACCACGCCGAGTTCCGCCGTCGTGCAGACCGCAGGACACGCCTACCGGCTGGAACGCCGGGTGCTGATGCAGGAATTCAACCGCGGCGGCGCGCTGCAGCGCCTGCTGCTGCGCTACACCCAGGCGCTGATCACCCAGATGTCGCAGACCGCGGCTTGCAACCGGCACCATTCGGTGGAGCAGCAACTCAGCCGCTGGCTGCTGCTGACGCTCGACCGGATGCCGGCCAACGAACTGGTCATGACCCAGGAGTTGCTCGCCAGCATCCTCGGCGTACGCCGGGAAGGCATTACGGAGGCCGCCGGAAAGCTGCAGAACGCCGGGCTCATCCGCTACCGCCGCGGCCATATCGCGGTTCTCCAGCGCGAGGGGCTCGAATCGCATGCCTGCGAGTGCTACGCAGTCGTACGCAAGGAACTGAACCGCCTGCTCTCCGACGTGCGCCCCCAACCCGGCCTGCGCGCCGCCCTTCGTTCGTAGTTTCCCGCAAACTTCTCCTCCTCTGTGCGCTGAGGCGCAGACGCACGCCCTGTGACAGGGGATGCTGCGCGATCCCACACGAGAAGAGAAAATCATGGACACGCAAGCCAACGCAGCAACCAGCAGCCCGATCCATCCCCTGGCATGGGTTGCGGGCATCGCAGTGATCGTCTTCAGCGCCGTCGGCATCGGGGCGCTGATGGGCTGGATCCCCAATTCCATCGGCGGAGCGGGCAGCCGGCCCGTCGCCGAAGCGCAACCTCCCGCGATCGTGGTCCCGGCCGCACCGGTCAAACGCGCCGCCCCCCCGGCCCCGCAGCCCGCCCCGGTGGCGCAAACCGCCCCGGCGGCGCGCCCCGCTCCGGTGCCCGCCGCACCCGTCATGGCCAGCACACGCTGCGCCGAGTGCGGCGTGATCGAATCGGTGCGTGAAATCGAAACCAAGGGCGAAGGCACGGGCCTGGGCGCGGTCGGCGGCGCGGTGGCCGGCGGCCTCCTCGGCAGCCAGATCGGCGGCGGCCACGGCAAGGAAGCCATGGCCGTGGTCGGCGCGGTAGGCGGCGGCTTCGCCGGCAACGAGATCGAGAAACGCGTCAAGTCGACCAAGAACTACTCGATCACCATCCGCCTGGACGACGGCACGAGCCGCACGCTCAGCCAGGCAACGGCACCTGCGTGGCGCGCCGGCGACAAGGTCCGCATCGTCAACGGCGCGATCCAGTCCAACGCCTGATAAAACACGGCCTGTGTGCGCCAGCGCACCGATTGAAACCCTGCGACCGGTCAGGATACATACCGGTACTCGTCCACCCCCGGATATCGGGAACAACGAACCTCACTCAACACTTCCGGAGATAGCAATCATGAAAACCTTCAAGCGCATTTCAGCATTCTTCCTCGTCGCAGCCGCAGCCACCCTGATGGGCTGCGCCGGCACCTCGAACACCGAAAGCACGGCCGAGTACGTCGATGACTCGGTCATCACCACCAAGGTCAAGGCCGCGATCTTCAACGAGCCCACCCTCAAGGTCGCCGAGATCAACGTCGAGACCTTCAAGGGCACCGTGCAGCTCAGCGGCTTCGTCAAGTACCAGGCCGACATGTACAAGGCCGCCGAAGTCACCCGTGCGGTCGGCGGCGTGAAGTCGGTCAAGAACGACATCCGGCTGAAGTAATCCCGGCGCAAGCGTGCGGTGACTCCACCGCACGCCGCCAACCCCGACTCAACCGAAAGGCTCTGCAAATGGATCGCGCAATGGACCAGTTAGACCGGGCAAAAGCCCGCATGGCGGGAGACTTCCGCGCCATGATCGCCGACAGCGAAGACCTCCTCAACGCCACCGCGGCGGTGACCGGCGAGGGCTTTTCCGCCGCGCGTTCGAAATTCGAAGCGAAGGTAGCGCGCGCCAGGACCGCCCTGACGGAGGCTTCCAGCCCCGTCATCGCCCAGTCGCGCGAAGCGGCCGCGGCCGCGGACGACTACCTGCGCGGCAACGCGTGGAGTGCAGTCGGCGTCGCAATCGCGGCCGGCTTCCTGATCGGATTCCTGACCTCGAAGCGGTAATCGGCCCCGCCTCGCCTCCGGGCAGGAGCTTCATGAGCGAGCCCGCAGGCCCGGCAGCCATCCACCCGGCGGAGGAATCCGCCGCGCCCGACCGCCGGACCCCGAATCCGGCGATCTTCCTGCTGGCCCTGATCGCGCTCGTTGCGGTCCTGTACCTGGCACGCGGATTCTTCGTCCCGCTGCTGATCGGGATCCTCGCCAGCTACGCCCTGCACCCGCTCGTCGACGGGCTCGAACGCCTGCGCCTGCCGCGCAGCATCGGCGCGGCCCTTGTGCTGGCTTCGGTCGTCGGCGGCCTGGCCTGGATCGGCGTTTCCATGAGCAGCGACGCGGAAGCATTGATCGAGAAACTTCCCGACGCGGCCCGCAAGCTGCGCCGCGACCTGAGCACGGCGCGCATAGGGGCGCCATCGGCATTGCAGAACATGCAGGAAGCTGCCCAGGAACTGCAGGGCGCCGCGGCCGACGCAAGCGCCCAGCCTGCGAACGCGCCGAAGCCGGGTGGACGGCTCCGCGTCCTGCCCCGCACTCCCGCGCCTCCCGCACCCGAACCCACCTGGTTGCGCGACTACACCCTGGCGCAATCGGCATTGCTCGCCACGGTTGCCGGCCAGACGCCGATCGTCCTGCTGCTCACCTATTTCCTGCTCGCCTCCGGCGCGCACTTCCGCCGCAAGCTGATTCAGCTCGTGGGACCGTCGCTCTCGCGCAAGAAGGATGCGGTGCGCATCCTCGAGGAGATCGACGTGCAGGTGCAGCGCTATCTCCTCGCGATGCTCGGTTCGAACTTCCTGGTCGGCCTGGCGACGTGGGGCGCGTTTCTCGCCATCGACCTCGACCAGGCCGGCGTCTGGGGCGTGGCGGCCGGCGTGCTCCATTTCATCCCCTATCTCGGCCCCGCGCTGATCGCGCTTGGCAGCGGCGTGGCCGCATTCCTGCAGTTCGGTTCGCTGCTCACTGCGCTGGCGGTGGCGGGCCTGTCGCTCCTGGTGGCCGGGGCGATCGGGTTCCTGTTCATGACCTGGCTGCAGAGCCGCTTCGCGCGGGTGAACGCCGCGGTGCTGTTCATCGCCCTGCTGTTCTTCGCCTGGATGTGGGGTGTCTGGGGCCTGCTGCTAGGCGCGCCGCTGGTGGCGATTGCCAAGGTGGTGTTCGACCGCGTCGATTCCCTGAAACCCGTGGGCGACCTGCTCGGCCGCTAGACGACGAGACGAGACCTCCCCGGGCTACGTTCGCCGGCGCACATACGCGCCGACGCGATCAGCCTACCCTGTCCTTTTCCGGAGAACCGCGCACATGAATCCCTCGAAACTCATAGGAATCGTCCTCATCGTCGCCGGCGCCCTCGGCCTGGCTTACGGCGGCTTCAGCTACACCAAGGAGACCACCGGGATGAAAATCGGCCCGATCGAGCTCAAGGTGCAGGAGAAGGAGAACGTCAATGTGCCGCTGATCGTCAGCGCCGCGGGCATCGCGCTGGGCGTGTTCCTGCTCGTGGTCGGGGGGCGCAAGTAGCGCGCTCAGAGCAGTCGGGCCCAAAGCCTCGAGAGCATCTCGCGGAACCTGAAATACAGGGGGCGCCGCGCCCAGCTTTGCGTATCGATTTCCTGCGATTCGGCCAGGTCCGCGGTAAACATGGCCTGCATCTGGCTGGCGAACTCGCGCCCAAGCACGATCGCGTTGACCTCGTCGTTGTCGAGGAAGCTGCGCCAGTCGAGGTTGCTCGAGCCTACGCACGACCACACGCCGTCGACCAGCGCCGTTTTCGAATGCAGCAGGCGGCCCTGCCGCTCGAAGATCCTGACCCCGGCCTTCAGCAACGTCGAGTAGTGGGCGCGGCCCGCGTGGAAGGTGCTGGCCGAGTCCGAGAATCCCGGCAGGATGATCTTGACCTCGACGCCGCGCGCGGCCGCCTCCTTGAGGGCATCCAGCAGTTGATCGTCGGGAACGAAATAGGCATGGGTCAGGTGCACCTGCTTTTCCGCATTGCCGATCGCCGATATCAGCGTGAGGTAGATCAGGCTGTAGGGATCGTCGTAGGCGCTGCCGATGGCGCGCACGATGTCCTGCCCCTGCGGCTTTAGCTCCGGGAAATACACTCTCGGCGCGAGCGGGGGCCCGCCCTGCTTTTCCCAGGTGCCGAGGAACAGCTTCTGGAATTCGGCCACCACCGGGCCCTCGATCCGCAGGTCCGTATCGCGCCACGCCGCATTGTTCGTCCCCTCCTTCTCGTTGCGCTTGATGACCGATCCGGAGGAATAGACGCTGCTGATATTGATCCCGCCGAGGAACACGGTCTGCCCGTCCACCACCAGCAGTTTGCGGTGGTCGCGGTTGTTGAAGAGCCACGCCCCCCGCGCCGCCAGGGGGTTGACCGGATTGAACTCGAGCACCGCGATCCCGCCGGCCTTCAGCCGCTCAAAGAAGGCGGCCGGCGTATTGAGCCCGCCGACGCTGTCATAGATCACGTTGACCTGCACGCCGCGGGCTTGCTGCTCCAGCAACAGGTCGGCGAACAGGCGCCCCGTCTCATCGTCCTCGATGATGTAGGACTCCATGTTGATGTGGTCCCTGGCGGCCCGGATCGCCTCGAACATGGACGCATAGGTGGCCGTCCCGTCCTGCAGCAGGGTGACCTTGTTGCCCACGACGAGCGGGCTGCCGACGATCGCCTGCTCCAGCGCGATCTGCTTGTCCAGGATGTCGATGTCCCCGGACTTGCGCTTCAGCTCGGCGATGATCGCGGCGCTCCGCTTCTCGCTCAGCGGTCCCCGCGCGCTCGCGAATCGAGCGGCTTGCGCCGTATGCCGCTCGATGAGCGCATCGGTGTCGGGCAGCGTGGCGCACCCGGCCACAACGGCGAAAAAACACGCCGCCGCGGCAAGCCTGAGCACGCGCATTTTCACCGCAGGCCTCGTGTTGTCATCGTCGGGGGACACCACGATGAGATCAGATTGCGTCCCGTCGGCAACAAGACTCCTAGCGCGCAGGCGGAGCGGGCGGAACGATGATTACGGTGTCGCCGCCGGTCTTGCCGCGCTTGCCGTCGGCCCCGGTGTCGCCGGTCGATCCGGTGGACCCCGTCGCGCCGGTATTGCCGGTGGACCCCGTCGCCCCGGTATCGCCCGTGGAACCGGTCATTCCGCTCGATCCGGTCGCGCCAGTCGGGCCGGCCGGGCCCGGAACGGGCGTCGGGACGGGCACCGTCACTATGGTGGTCGCCGGAGCCACGGCGGCCGGCTTGTCGCAAGCAGTGAGTGCGAGCGACGCCAGCGCCGCGGAAATCAGTATCGAATACTTCATGGGGAAATCCTTTGAATGTGAGGTCTTGAATGTGAGATGGGGCCGCGGATCTCTGGGGAAATGCGGCCATGCCGGACTGCCAGCCGAAAGTACGCGGTTGGCGCGCCCGGTTCCGTGCGCTTGCGCGCATAACCGCGATTGCGCGAAGCACAGCGAATTCCCGACTATGTACGGCAGCGCACGGATATCCCCCGGACGACGGAACACAATCCGTTTGTGCCCCCCGGTTCTTTACCTCCCTGAAGCAACCGGCGGGACTGGGCCCCCGGGGCATGCTCATGACCGGGGGCCTGTTTTTTTTCACCCTCGGTACGTTCCAGACGACGCGTATCCCGGATTTGTCGGCCCGCACCCACTTGAAACCGAGCCTCCGCAGTTTTACCGACACCTGGGCCCGACTCCGGCTGCGCCTGCGCGCAAGCCGCCCGGCGCCGCAACAGGATGAGGACGACGCGCCTCCACTTCGCGCCGAACTGTTCAGCGCCGACCAGATGGAGCTGCATGGCAAGACGCTGGCGGGCTACCACCGACTGGGCACGACGCCCACGGCAGAGCAACTTCTCGCCCGGCTCGGAAAGAACGAGGACGTCCTGCTGGAAACCTGCAGGCTGCTAACGGAAGCAGTCAAGGCCAACCGCCGGGTTTCCCCGGCCGGCGAATGGCTGCTCGACAACTACTACCTGATCGAAGAGCAGATCCGCACGGCGAGGACGCACCTGCCCCGGGGTTACAGCAGGGAGTTGCCGCGCCTCGCACACGGCCCGTCCGCCGGGCTGCCGCGGGTGTACGACATCGCGCTCGAGGCCATTTCACACGGCGACGGGCGGGTGGACCCCCAGGGGCTCAGCCGCTTCGTGGCCGCCTACCAGCGGGTCGTCCCGCTCAAGCTGGGCGAGCTGTGGGCGATTCCGATCATGCTGCGCCTCGCGCTGCTCGAGAACCTGCGCCGTGTCGGCGCGCGCGTGGCGCAGAGCACCCTGGACCGGGACCGTGCCGACGAGTGGGCGGACCAGATGGTGGAGATCGCCGACAAGGACCCGAAAAGCCTCATCCTCGTGGTTGCGGACATGGCGCGATCCAACCCGCCGATGGCCAGCTCGTTCGTGGCCGAACTCGCGCGGCGCCTGCAGGGCCAGAGTGCCGCTCTGGCCTTGCCGCTGACCTGGATCGAGCAGCGGCTATCCGAGTCGGGACTGACCATCGAGCAACTGGTGCAGTCCGAAACCCAGAAGCAGGCCGCGGGCCAGGTTTCGATCAGCAACAGCATCGGCAGCCTGCGATTCCTGGGGTCGATGGACTGGCGCGACTTCGTCGAAACGATGAGCGGTGTCGAGCAGAAACTGCGCGAGGATCCGGGCGGGGTCTATGGCAGGATGGACTTCGCCACCCGCGACCGGTATCGCCATGCAATCGAAAAAGTGGCCAAGCAAAGCGGCCTGGCCGAAGGCGAGGTCGCCCGAAAAGCGATCCAGCTGGCCCACGAAGGCGCGCAGGTAGGCGCGAGCCCGGAACGGACCTCGCACGTGGGCTACTACCTGGTCGACAAGGGCCTGCCACAACTCGAAAAGGCGACGCGGGCACGCTTGTCAGTGGACGAAACCATGCAGCGCGTGTGCTTCCGGTTTCCCCTGCTTCCCTACCTGGGGTCGATCGCGCTGCTCACCGTGCTCTTTTCACAGGCGCTGCTTGCGAAGGCGCATTCGGGCGGACTGGACGGCTGGATGCTTGCCCTGCTGGCGATCCCGGTCGTGCTGGGCGCGAGCCGGCTGGCGATCGCATTGGTCAACTGGGCGGCCAGCATGCTGACGCCGCCGCGCCTCCTGCCGCGCATGGATTTCTCCGCGGGGATTCCGCCGGACTGCCGCACGCTGGTCGTGGTCCCCGCCATGCTGGCGAGCGCCCGCGGCGTCGAAGCGCTGCTCGGGGCGCTGGAGGTCCGCTTCCTGGCAAACCGCGACGAGCACCTGCAATTCGGCCTGCTGACCGATTTTTGCGACGCCGAGGAAGCCACCCTTCCGGCGGACGAACCTCTCCTGACGCTGGCCAGGGCGGGGATCGAAGACCTGAACCTGAAGTACCCGAATCCCGCGTGCGACGCCTTCTACCTCTTCCATCGCCCGCGCCGTTGGAATCCGGGGGAAGGGATATGGATGGGCTACGAGCGCAAGCGGGGCAAGCTGGCGGAACTCAATGCCCTGCTGCGCGGCGGCGGTCAGGGCTGCTTTTCGCTGGTCGTCGGCCGGATGGCGCCGTTGTCCGGCGTCAAGTACGTCATTACCCTGGACACGGACACGCAGCTGCCGCGCGATGCGGCACACCAGTTCGCGGGGGCCATGGCCCACCCCCTGAATCGCCCGCACCTCGACCCCGTGCGGCAGGTGGTTACGGAAGGTTACGGCATCCTGCAGCCGCGCGTCGCGGTGAGCGTCCCCGGCACCACGCGGTCGCGCTACGCGCGGATGTTCGGCAGCGAGCCCGGCATCGACCCGTATACGCGCGCCGTGTCGGATGTTTACCAGGATGCGTTCGGCGAAGGCTCGTTCATCGGCAAGGGCATCTACGACGTCGATGCCTTCGAGCAATCCCTGAAGGGACGCTTTCCGGAGAACCGGATCCTGAGCCACGACCTGCTGGAAGGCTGCCACGCACGAGCCGGGCTGCTGAGCGACGTGCAGTTGTACGAAGAGTATCCCGCCAGCTACAGCGCCGACGTAAGCCGGCGCCACAGGTGGATCCGCGGCGATTGGCAGATCGCATCCTGGATGTTGCCGTATGTGCCGGCCAGCGGCCCGCTCGCCGGCAACGACAGGAACCCGCTCTCGGCGCTATCCCAGTGGAAAGTATTCGACAACCTGCGCCGCAGCCTCGTTCCCGCCGCGTTGACTCTGCTCCTGCTGCAGGGCTGGGCCGGCGTGGCGACCGCGTGGTTCTGGACTCTGGCGGTTTTGGGAATCATCCTGGCTCCCTCCGTGATCGCCGCAATCATCGATCTGTGCCGCAAGCCGGAGGAAATGCGGGCGGGCGCACATTTCGCCGCGTCCATGCGCTCGGCGCTCGGGCAGTTCGAACGGGGTGTGTTCACGCTGGCCTGCCTGCCCCACGAAGCGTACTTCAGCCTCGACGCGGTGTTGCGCACCAACTGGCGGATACTGGTCACGCAGGAGCGGCAACTCGAATGGCTCTCCTCGGGCAGCCTGGAGCGCGATCACCACACCAGCCTTGTCGCAAGCTACCTGTCCATGTGGTTCGGCCCCGTCCTCTCGGTCGCCACAGCGGGATACCTGGCGCAATCCAGCCCCGCAACGCTGGTGGTGGCGGGGCCGCTCCTGCTCCTGTGGGGCGTCGCGCCCGCGATCGCCTGGTGGGTCGGCCGGCCGCTCGTCCCGCGTGCGGCGCGGCTCACGGCCGGCCAGGTGGATTTCCTCCAGAACACTGCACGCAGGACCTGGGCCTTCTTCGAGACCTTCGTCGGCCCCGACGACCACTGGCTGCCGCCGGACAACTACCAGGAGCATCCCGTGGGCGTGGTCGCCCACCGCACGTCGCCGACCAACATGGGCCTTTCGCTGCTCGCCAACCTGTCCGCATACGATTTCGGCTACCTGCCGGCCGGTCAACTCATCGAGCGCACCGCGAATGCACTCGCCACGATGCAGGCCCTCGAACGGCACCGGGGTCACTTTTACAACTGGTACGACACACTCTCCCTGCAGCCGCTGCGGCCCCTCTATGTCTCTTCGGTGGACAGCGGCAATCTCGCCGGCCACCTGCTGACCCTGCGGCCCGGGCTGCTTGCGCTGCCGGAGGACCGGATCCTCGGCGCGCGGGTGTTTGACGGACTGTGCGATACGGCGAGGATCCTGTCCGACACCGCAGCGAGTTTTCCAGCTTCCGTCCGGAGCCTGGTCGACCAGCTATGCAGGGACTTCGAATCCGCCTACGACTCCAAGCCCGCCACCCTCACCGCCGCCCGCGCATGGCTGGCCCGGTTGGCTGAATCCGCGGGCGAGGTTGCCGCAAGCCTGGGTACAGGGCCGCCGATTGCCTCGCAGGGCGATGCGCAATGGTGGGCCCAGGCGCTGGTCCGCCAGTGCCGGGCCAGCCTCGACGAGCTTGCGACGCTCGCCCCATGGCTCGACGCGCCGGATGCGCCGGCGAGGCTCCGTCCGTTTCTCGAGTCCGCCGATATTCCGACCCTGCGCGAGCTCGCGACTGGCCGGTTTGCGTGGCTCGCGGAGATCGAACGCAACGCCGGCCCGGAAGAAACGCCGGCCGGGCGCGCATGGCTGGACGAAGTGCGCAGCGGTGTC
This sequence comes from Pseudomonadota bacterium, assembly GCA_031408275.1. GTDB lineage: Bacteria > Pseudomonadota > Gammaproteobacteria > Burkholderiales > SG8-39 > SZAS-79. The sequence continues at coordinate 6,679 of JANNWA010000567.1, read as the reverse complement.
GCCGCCGCCAGCGCCCGTGCCATGGGTCGCATCGCGGCGACCGAGCAGCTTGCACAGCAGGCGGGAGCATTGGCCGCAATGGAATACGGCTTTCTCTACGATCCCAAACGCCACCTGCTCGCCATCGGATACAACGTCGCCGAGCACCGCCAGGACGCGAGCTACTACGACCTCCTCGCTTCCGAGGCGAGGCTGGCCAGTTTTGTCGCGATCGCGCAGGGTCAACTGCCGCAGGAAAGCTGGTTCGCGATGGGCCGCCTGCTCGCCACCACCGCCGGGGAACCGGTCCTGCTCTCGTGGAGCGGTTCGATGTTCGAGTACCTGATGCCGCTGCTCGTAATGCCAACCTACGAAACCACTCTGCTCGACCACACTTGCCGGGCGGTCGTGCAGAGGCAGATCGCCTATGGCAGGCAACGCGGCGTCGCATGGGGCATCTCCGAGTGCGGCTACAACGCCGTCGATGCCTCCCTCAATTACCAATATCGCGCTTTCGGGGTCCCGGGCCTCGGGCTCAAGCGCGGCCTGTCCGAAGACCTGGTGATCGCGCCGTATGCGTCCGCGCTCGCGCTGATGGTCGCGCCAGAGGAGGCGTGCCTGAACCTCCAGCGCCTCGCGGCCGAGGGATTGACGGGAAAATACGGCTTCTACGAAGCCATCGACTACACGGCTGCCCGCCTGCCGCGCGGAAAATCCGGCATCGTAATCCAGTCCTTCATGGCGCATCACCAGGGCATGATCCTCCTGTCGCTGGCTTACCTGCTCCTCGACCGCCCGATGCAGAAGCGGTTCGAATCGGAGCCGATGTTCAAGGCGACCGACCTGCTGCTGCAGGAACGGGTCCCCAAGGCCGGCGCGTTCCAGTTGCACACGGCCGAATTCTCCGCCGTCCGGACAAGCGGCGGCGATCCGGAAATCCAGATGCGCGTGTTCAGCAGCGCGGACACGCCGGTGCCGGAGGTGCAACTCCTGTCGAACGGCCGCTACCACGTGATGGTCACAAATTCGGGCGGGGGCTACAGTCGCTGGAAGGACCTGGCCGTCACCCGCTGGCGCGAAGACACCACCCGCGACCATTGGGGCACCTTCTGCTACATCCGCGACCTGGCCAGCGGTACGTTCTGGTCGAACGCGCACCAGCCAACGCTCAGGCGGGCCGATACCTACGAGGCGCTGTTCACGGAAGGCCGCGCGGAGTTCCGCCGCCGCGACCTCGACTACGAGGCGCACACCGAGATCGTCGTCTCCCCCGAGGACGACATCGAGCTGCGCCGCGTCCACATCACCAATCGGGGGCGGACCCGGCGCACGATCGAGGTCACGAGCTATGCCGAAGTGGTGCTCACGGCGCCTGCGGCGGACGCCTTGCATCCGGCATTCACCAACCTGTTCGTCCAGACCGAGATCGTTCCGGAGCGGCAGGCCATCCTCTGCACGCGAAGGCCCCGTTCGCTTGCCGAGGAGGCGCCGTGGATGGTGCACCTGATGGTCGTGCGGGACGCAAAGAGCCGCGAAGCATCGTACGAAACGGATCGCGCGAGCTTCATCGGCCGGGGGCGCAGCATTGCAGCACCGCAGGCAATGGACGGGGCCGGCCCGCTTTCGGGAGGCGCGGGTTCGGTTCTCGATCCGGTCGTGGCGATCCGGCATCGCATCAGGCTCGAGCCCGAACAAACGGCGACGATCGACATGGTCTGCGGCATCGCCGCCAGCCGCGATGCGGCCTTCGCGCTGGCCGGGAAATACCAGGACCGGCACCTCGCCGACCGGGTTTTCGAACTGGCGTGGACGCACAGCCAGGTGGTCCTGCGCCAGATCAATGCCTCCGAGGCGGACGCGCAACTCTACGGCCGGCTTGCGAGCTCGGTCATCTACGCCAATCCGGGGTTGCGTGCCGACACCGCCATACTTGGCCGGAATCGCCGCGGCCAGTCCGGCTTGTGGGGGTATTCCATCTCCGGCGACCTGCCCATCGTGCTCCTGCAGATCGGCGACGCGGCGAACATCGACCTGGTGCGCCAGCTCGTCCAGGCGCATGCCTACTGGCGGCTGAAGGGACTCAGCGTGGACCTGGTGATCTGGAACGAGGATCGCGCCGGGTATCGCCAGCTGCTGCAGGAGCAGATCACCGGACTGATCGCAGCGGGCGTCGAAGCCCACGTCATGGACCGGCCCGGCGGGATCTTCGTGCGGCCGGCAGACCAGATCTCGGACGAGGACCGCATCCTGGTCCAGTCAGTCGCGCGCGCCATCCTCACCGACCGGCAGGGAACGCTGGAGGAACAAACCAGCCGCCGCTCCCTCGCGGAAAGGCGCAGGTCGCGCGGAGACCCGCCCGACCGGCGCGGCATGGTCGAGAAGCGGGCCATGCGCCTGCCCGTGTACGGGGCCAGACGCCATGCGCTCGCAAAACCGGCCGCACCACCGCACCGCGACCTGATCTTCGCCAACGGCCTGGGCGGCTTCACCCCGGACGGGCGCGAATATGTAGTCACGACAAGCGCCGGGCACGTGACGCCTGCTCCCTGGGCGAATGTGCTGGCCAATCCGCATTTCGGAACCGTCATTTCCGAAAGCGGCATGGCCTACACCTGGAGCGAGAATGCCCACCAGTTCCGCCTGACGCCCTGGGGCAACGATCCGGTGAGCGACGCGAGCGGCGAGGCGTTCTACCTGCGCGACGACGAAAGCGGCCACTTCTGGTCACCCGCGCCGCTGCCGGCCCGCGGCGCCACGCCGTACGTCAGCCGGCACGGGTTCGGCTACAGCGTCTTCGAGCACGCCGAAGACGGCATCGACTCGGAGCTTACGGTGTATGTGGCGATCGACGCTGCGGTCAAGTTCTCGGTGCTCAAGGTGCGCAACGGGTCGGGCCGGACGCGCCGCCTTTCAGCGACCGGCTATGTAGAGTGGGTGCTCGGCGACCTGCGGCAGAAGACCGCGATGCATGTGGTGTCGGAAATCGACGCCATCACGGGCGCGCTCTGCGCGCGCAATGCCTACAACTCCGAATTTTCCGAGCGGATTGCATTCTTCGACATCGGCGAGGCAAACCGGTCCTGCAGCGCAAGCCGCGCCGAGTTCATCGGGCGCAACGGCGCGCTCGCCAATCCGGCGGCGATGGGCCTGGCGCGCCTGTCCGGCAGGACCGGCGCCGGGCTGGATCCCTGCGCAGCCCTCCAGGTCCCTTTCGATCTCGCCGACGGCGAGGAGCGGGAATTCACCTTCGTGCTCGGCGCCGGGCGCAATCTCGACGATGCGCGCGAGCTTGTGCAACGCTATCGCGGCGCTCCGGCTGCGCGCGCCGCGCTGGAGGGGGTCCGCCAATACTGGCATCGGGCGCTGGGGGCCGTGCAGGTGGAAACGCCCGACGCGTCCCTCAACGTGCTGGCCAACGGCTGGCTCGTGTACCAGACCCTGGCCTGCCGCCTGTGGGCGCGCAGCGGGTACTACCAGTCGGGCGGCGCATTCGGTTTCCGTGACCAGCTGCAGGATGTGATGGCGCTCGTCCATACCGAACCGGGCCTCGTGCGCGCGCACCTGCTGCGCTGCGCGGCCCACCAGTTCCGCGAAGGCGATGCACAGCACTGGTGGCACCCCTCGTCAGATCGCGGCGTGCGGACCCACTGTTCCGACGACTACCTCTGGCTCCCGCTGGCGATCTGCCGCTACGTCATTTGCACTGGGGATACCGGGGTACTGGACGAGACCATCCCGTTCCTCGAAGGCAGGGCGGTGAATCCCGAGGAGGATTCCTACTATGACCTGCCAGGCCGCTCGGAAGAGTCGGCCAACCTGTACCTGCACGGCGTGCGCGCGATCCTGCGGGGCCTGTCCTTCGGCGAGCACGGCCTGCCCCTGATGGGCTCGGGCGACTGGAACGACGGAATGAACCTGGTCGGCGCGCACGGCAAGGGGGAGAGCGTCTGGCTCGGGTTCTTCCTGTACGAGGTGCTGATGCGGTTCAGCGAAATCGCGAGCATGCGCAACGACAAGCCTTTCTCCGAGCGCTGCCAGCGGGAGGCGGCGCAACTGCGCCAGAACATCGAGCGCCACGGGTGGGACGGCGAGTGGTACCGCCGCGCCTACTTCGATGATGGCACGCCGCTCGGTTCGGCAGCCAACGCCGAATGCCAGATCGACTCGATTGCGCAGAGCTGGGCCGTGCTGTCCGGCGCGGGCGATCCCGGGCGCTCGCAAGCGGCGATGGCGCAATTGGACCAGCGCCTCGTGCGCCGCGACGCCGGCCTGGTCCAGTTGCTGGATCCGCCTTTCGACAGGTCGGCCGTCGACCCCGGCTACATCAAGGGATACGTGCCGGGCGTGCGCGAAAACGGCGGGCAATACACGCACGCCGCGATCTGGGCCGCGATGGCGTTCGCCGCCATGGGCGACAGCGAGCGCGCATGGGAAGTGTTCGGGATCATCAATCCCTTGAACCATGCCAAGTCGGCGGCCGGCGTCGCCACCTACAAAGTGGAACCGTACGTGGTCGCGGCCGACGTCTATGCCGTCGCCCCGCACACCGGCCGGGGCGGCTGGACGTGGTACACGGGCTCGGCCGGCTGGATGTACCGCCTGATCCTGGAATCGCTGCTGGGGTTGCGGCTGGACGCGGACAAACTGCGCTTCTCGCCCTGCTTACCGGCGGGCTGGGAATCGTTCAAGCTGCACTACCGGTTCCGGGAAACGACCTACCACATCACTGTTGTCCAAGCGCGGGCGGACGGCGAGAAACCCGGCGTGACGATTGACGGCATCGCGCAACCGGACGAAGCCATCCGGATGGTTGACGATCGCGTGGAGCATAACGCCGAGGTAACTCTGCCTCGCGCGGGCCGCGCGGACACGCAGACGGCTTCGCCACCGCTGCAGGCGTGACGCCGCGGACCTATCCGGGAGCGCCCCACTTCCAGTCGCGTATCTCCGGCATGTCCCGGCCGTGCTCGACGATATACCGCCGGTGCCCGGCCAGCTTCTGCGCGAGCAGGTTCTTCAGGTCGATACCCTTTGCGCCCGTCTGCGGAAGGCGGTCGACGGCATCCATTGCGAGGTGGAAGCGGTCCAGGTCGTTCAGCACGGTCATGTCGAACGCAGTGGTGACGGTGCCCTCCTCCTTGTAACCGCGGACATGGATGTTTGCGTGGTTGGCACGGCGATAGGCCAGCCGGTGGATCAGCCACGGGTAGCCGTGGAAGGCGAAGATGACCGGTTTGTCCCTGGTGAAGAGCGCATCGAACGCGCCGTCGCTCAGACCGTGCGGGTGTTCGGACTCGGGCTGCAGCTTCATGAGGTCGACAACGTTCACCACCCTGACATTCAGCCCGGGGAGGTGCTGCCGCAGGATGGACACGGCGGCCAGCGTTTCCATCGTGGGAACGTCCCCGGCACACGCCATGACGACATCCGGCTCGCCGCCCCGGTCGCTGCCGGCCCAGTCCCAGGCACCGATGCCGGCCGCGCAATGCAGCACGGCGGCGTCCATCGCCAGCCATTGCGGGGCGGGATGCTTGCCCGCGATCACGACGTTGACGCAGTGCCTGCTGCGCAGGCAATGGTCCATCACCGAAAGCAGGCAGTTCGCATCCGGCGGCAGGTACACGCGCACGATCTCGGCCTTCTTGTTCACGACATGATCGATGAACCCCGGATCCTGGTGGGTAAAGCCGTTGTGGTCCTGGCGCCATACGTGCGAGGCGAGCAGGTAGTTCAGCGAGGCGATCCTGGGCCGCCAGGCCAGATTTGCGGAGACTTTCAGCCACTTCGCGTGCTGGTTGAACATCGAATCGACGATATGGATAAACGCCTCGTAGCAGTTGAAGAGCCCGTGCCGTCCGGTCAGCAGGTAACCTTCGAGCCAGCCCTCGCATTGGTGCTCGCTGAGCATCTCCATCACCCGGCCGCTCGGCGCGAGGAATTCATCCTCCGGCGCGGTGTCGGCCGCCCACTGGCGGTTGGTGGCTTCGAATACGGCTTCCAGCCCGTTGGACAGGGTCTCGTCGGGACCGAACACACGGAAATTGCGCTGCGCCTCGTTCAACCGGGTCACATCGCGCAGAAAACGCCCAAGCACATGCGTATCCCCGATGCCCCTCACGCCGTGCGAGTTCACTTCGACAGCGTAGCCGCGGAAATCCGGCATGTGCAGGTCGCGCAGCAGGAGGCCGCCGTTTGCATGGGGATTGGCGCCCATGCGCCGCGCCCCGCGCGGCGCGAGCTCTGCCAGTTCCGGCTTCAGCCGGCCATGCAAGTCGAAGAGTTCTTCCGGGCGGTAGCTGAGCAACCAATCCTCCAGCAGCGCGAGGTGCTCGGGATGACTGGCCGGATCGGACAGCGGCACCTGGTGCGAGCGGAACGTGCCCTCTATCTTCCTGCCGTCGACTTCCTTGGGGCCGGTCCAGCCTTTCGGGGAATTCAGCACGATCATCGGCCAGCGCGGCCGCACGGCGCTTTCGCCCGCGCGCGCGAGCCGCTGATGGAGCTTGATCTGCTCGACGGCGTTGTCGAGCGCCCCGGCCATGGCTTCGTGCATCGGGTCTGGTTCGCTGCCCTCCACGAACAGCGGGGTCCAGCCATAGCCGCGCAGCAACTGCTCGAGTTCGTCACGTCCGATGCGTGCGAGCAACGCAGGGTTGGCGATCTTGTACCCGTTGAGATGCAGGATCGGCAGCACTGCGCC
>JANNWA010000566.1:0-4843 GCA_031408275.1 Pseudomonadota bacterium | reverse complement strand
GCAGCGTGTCGTAGGTGTCGCAGAGCTTGGTGATGCGCGCCGAAAGCGGAATCGTCTCCGCCTTCAGCCCACCCGGGTAACCGCTCCCGTCCCAGTGCTCATGGTGCGCGCGCGCGATGTCCGCAGCCATCGACAGATAAGGCGAGGAATTCAGCGCCAGCATGCGGCCGCCGATTTCGGTATGGGTTTTCATGACTGCCCATTCCTCTTCGCCCAGCGCCTGGGGCTTTTCGAGGATCCGGTCCGGAATACCGATCTTGCCAATGTCGTGAAGCTGGCTGGCGAAAGCGATGGTCGCGCTGAACGCAGGATCCAGTCCCAGGCGCTGCGCAAGGAAGGTCGCGTACAACCCCATCCGCTTGACGTGTGCGCCGGACTCGTCGTCGCGATGGGACGCGGCGCGGATCAGCGTATGGATGGTTTCACGGTTGCTGCGCTCGAGCTCCTCGGTGCGCAGTTCGACCTTGCGCATCAGGACGGCGTTCTGCCCCGCGAGCTGGTCCTGGCTGCGCTTCATGCGCAGCAGGTTCTGCACGCGCACCTTGAGTTCGAGCCGGTCTACCGGCCGGGTTAGGAAATCGTCGGCCCCAGCGGCAAGGCCCTTGATCCGCGATTCCTTGTCCTCCAGCCCCGACACGATGACGATCGGGAGCGAACGCGTGCGCTCCTCGGCCCTGAGGCGGCGGGCGACCTCGTAGCCGTCCATGCCCGGCATCACCACATCTAGGAGCACGAGGTCGAGGGGCCGCTCGGCCGCGATCGCAAGAGCCTCGCCGCCGTTCGTCGCGATCAGCGTCTTGTGTCCCTGCGCCTGCATGACCAGCGTCATGAGTTCGCGGGTCAGCGGCTGATCGTCGACGATCAGGATACGGGCGGGGCCTGGGTCTTCACCGGTTTGCATAGGAACCGAATTTTGCACCGGATTCGGGTCGATTTCCCGGCACTGCCGCCCGGAGTGCCGACGCGGGCATATGCACGGAAAATAATGGTGGAGTGGAAGGGGATCGAACCCTCGACCTTCGCATTGCGAACGCGACGCTCTCCCAACTGAGCTACCACCCCACGAAGGGCGCGGATTGTACCCCATGCGCGCAAGCCCCACAAACCCGCCCGCCGCGGCACGGCGCCGGATTGCACCCCAGTGCCCCGGGCGGCTATCATTGGCGCCCCGCTCGGCATCGAGTCCGCTACATACAAAGGTCACATGGATATTTCGCCCCCCTTCGGCTACAAGGAAGTGGTTCCGCTGCAAAGGAACCAGAAGGTCCGCCTGCTCAAAGCCGGTGAGATCCCCCCGTTTGTCCGCGACCTGAATGCGATCCCGATCAGCTTCGCCGAATTCGCGAAAGTGGCCCGCAACTACCCGATCGTTTTCACCAGCGGCGACCAGGGCGCGACCTATGCGCCGGTGGCCGTCCTTGGCATGACCGGCGGGGAGAACCTCTTCGTCAGCAAGGACGCCTGGGCCGAAAACACGTACGTCCCGGCGTATGCCCGGCGATTCCCCTTCTGCATGGCCCGCGTGACCGCCAACGGCATCGAGCAGCAGGACCGCCTGATCTGCGTCGAGAAGGAGTATGCCAGCGAGAGCGGCGAGGCGATGTTCAACGACAAGGGCGAGCCGCTGCAGAAGTGGCAGGAGATCGAGCGGCTGCTGTCTGAATACGAGGCCGACCTTGAGCGCAGCCGGGAGATGTGCGGCATTCTCGGCGACTACGGGCTGCTCGAGTCCTTCACCATGCAGGCGACGCCCAACAAGGGCGCGCCCCTGCAACTGGCGGGAATGTTCCGGGTGGACGAGAAGAAAATCGAAGACCTCAACTCGAGCCAGCTCAAGAACCTGGTAAAGAAAGGCATCATGGGCCGCATTTTCGCGCACCTGCTGTCGCTCGAGAATTTCAGCAACCTGCTCGAGCGAAAAACGAAGGCGGCGGCCTGAGGTTTCTGCCAGACCCGGTCGGCCGCGCGAACCGGCCGACCTTTCAGGGCCTGAATGCGGCGCGGTCGAACCGCGTTACTTCATCAGCCCCTGCTTCTCGATGAACCCGATGATCGCATCGAGCCCCTGACCGGTCTTCAGGTTCGAAAACACGAACGGGCGTTCGCCGCGCATCTTCCGGGAGTCGCGTTCCATGACTTCCAGGGATGCGCCCACCATGGGCGCCAGGTCGATCTTGTTGATGACGAGGAGGTCCGATTTCATGATTCCCGGACCGCCTTTGCGCGGGATCTTGTCGCCCGCGGCCACGTCGATCACGTAAAGCGTCAGGTCGGACAGCTCGGGGCTGAAGGTCGCCGCCAGGTTGTCGCCGCCGGATTCGATGAAGATGATCTCGAGGTCCGTGAAAGCGCGGTTCAACCGCGCCACCGCCTCGAGGTTGATCGACGCGTCTTCCCGGATCGCAGTGTGCGGACATCCGCCCGTTTCGACGCCGATGATGCGCTCGGGCGCAAGGGCCTCGTTCTTGACCAGGAACTGCGCGTCCTCCTCCGTATAGATATCGTTGGTCACGACGCCGAGGCGGTAGGTGTCGCGCAAGCGTTTGCACAGCGCGAGCGTAAGCGCGGTCTTGCCGGAACCGACGGGCCCGCCGATGCCGACGCGCAGGGGTTGGGATTGAGCCATGTGAGCAGGTTTCCTTTGATCTCGCTATTGCCGCGGAGGTGCGGCTTATGACCGGAACAGGCGCGAATACTGCGTTTCGTGGCGGCTGGAGGCGATCGCGAGGCCGGGCGCGAAATTGGCGCACATCGAGTCGTCCCCCGCCAGGACCTCGTCGGCGATTGCCGACAGGCTGCCACCGAGCCGGAGCAGCAGCCGCTGGCCATCGGTCTGCCCGAGCGGAATGGCCTTCAGCGCCGCCATCACCTGGTTTTCCAGCCAGGACCACAAGTAGGCGACGAGCGCATCGCGCTCCGGGATCTCCCAGTTCACCGCGGCGAACGTAAACGCCGCGGGAAAGACAATCTCTTCCATGCTCTGGAGTTCGGCAAGCGATGCGGCATCGAAATCGCCGAGTTCCGCGCACAACCGCCGGAGGGAGTACCCCATCTGGAGCGTTTCGGCGCGCAGTTCCGCGGTCTCGCGGGTCGCTCGAAACCAGTCGTTCAAACTGCGCACGCCGCTGTAGTCCCGGGCGAGCCATGCGGCATGCAGCCTGCACCAGGCCGGCGCCTCGAACCTGGCCAGGCTGAGCGCGAGCGCATCGCCAATCCACACCCCGGCGCTCGCGGCGTCCCTGACAACTCCGGACTCTACCGCCGCTTCGAGGCCTTGCGAATAACTGTAGGCCCCCACCGGCAACGCGGGGCTCGCAAGCTGCAGCAGGCGCGCGAGCGCGGTATCGGCCTTCGCGCGCATCAATGCTTGTGATCGTGGCCGTGGCCATGATGGTGGTCATGGCCGCAGTCGTGGTCGTGGTCGTGGTCGTGGTCATGCGCGTGTTCATGGGCTGGAGGCTCCCCGTACTGGTGGATGCGGCCCGCATGCCCCTGCTCGTCATCGGCGTGGCGATGGGCTCCCCCATAGGCGCCTGCTTCAGGCTCGAACGCGGCCTCCATGGGTTCGATCGCGGCGCCGAGGCCCTTGATCATCTCCTCGAGCACATGGTCGGCCGCAATGCGCAGGAACCCGTCGCCAACCTGCACGGGCACGTGCCGGTTGCCCAGGTGGTAGGCGACACGCGCCAGATCCTGCTGCGTCTTGCAGGTTATGTGCACCACCTTCTCCGGCGCCGCCACGACCTCGATGACCCGGCCGTCACTCGCCACCACAAGGTCGCCGCCTCGCAGGATATCGCCTCGCGGCAGCATCAGCCCGACCTCCTCTCCCGATTCGAGGCGGGTGCGCAAGCGGCTCTTTTGCCGCCCGTCGAACGGCAGCCGCAGCCGGCCTTTGACCTCGAGGTGGTAGGCGCCGCGCGCGATCTTCAGCTTGGATTTGATTTCGAGCATCTGCGTATTCCTTGACCGCCCTCGGGCTCAGAACAGAAAGTAGCGCTGCGCCATCGGCAGCACCTTGGCGGGTTCGCACATCAGCAACTCCCCGTCTGCCTTGACGAGATAGTTCTCGGGATCGACCTCGATCTTCGGAGTGTAGCTGTTGTGGACCATGTCCTTCTTGCCGATTCCGCGGCAGTTCTTCACCGCCATCAGCGGCTTCTTCAGGCCAAGCGCCGCGACCAGCGGGTTCTTCAGCCCCGCTTGGGAAATAAACGTCACCGAGGTCGCAAGGGCTCCGCCGAAAGCGCCGAACATAGGACGGTAGTGCACCGGCTGCGGCGTCGGGATCGAGGCGTTGGGGTCGCCCATCGCCGCAGCGGCGATCATGCCGCCTTTCAGGATCAGGGACGGCTTCACGCCGAAGAACGCCGGCTTCCAGACCACGAGGTCGGCGAGCTTGCCCACTTCGATCGAACCGACTTCGTGCGAGATGCCCTGGGCGATCGCGGGATTGATCGTGTACTTCGCGATGTAGCGCTTGACGCGCGTGTTGTCCGATTTCGCCGTGTCGCCCTTGAGGGCGCCGCGCTGCACCTTCATCTTGTGCGCGGCCTGCCAGGTGCGGATGATCACCTCGCCCACCCGGCCCATCGCCTGCGAGTCGGAGGACATCATGGAGAACGCGCCCAGGTCGTGGAGGATGTCCTCGGCCGCGATCGTTTCGCGCCGGATGCGCGATTCGGCGAAGGCCACGTCTTCCGCGATCGACGGGTCGAGGTGGTGGCACACCATCAGCATGTCGAGGTGCTCGTCGACCGTATTGACCGTGTACGGCATGGTCGGATTGGTCGAGGACGGCAGCACGTTCGGCTCGCCGCAGACCTTGATGATGTCGGGCGCG
>JANNWA010000565.1:0-6069 GCA_031408275.1 Pseudomonadota bacterium | reverse complement strand
CGCGCAAGCTCTCGGTCGATGCATTCCCCGACGTCACCAACGTGCAGGTGCAGATCGCCTCCGAGGCGCCCGGCCGCTCGCCCGAGGAGGTCGAGCGCTTCGTCACGGTGCCGCTCGAGATCGGCATGACCGGGTTGCCGGGGCTGACCGAGATGCGCTCGCTCAACAAGCCGGGGCTGTCGCTGATCACGCTGGTGTTCACCGACACGACCGATGCCTACTTCGCGCGCCAGCTGGTCATGGAGCGGCTGCTCGAGATCGGCAGCCGCCTGCCCCTGGGGGTGACGCCGGTGCTCGGGCCGGCGTCGACTGCGCTCGGCGAGATCTACCAGTACACCCTCGAGCGCCCGGACGACGGCAAGCGCGCGCTCACCAGGGAGGAGCTGGTCGAGCGTCGCATCGTCCAGGACTGGGTGGCGCGGCCGCTGATGCGCTCGATTCCGGGCGTGGCCGAAATCAACTCCACCGGCGGATACGTCAAGCAGTACCAGGTGCTGGTCGAACCCGACCGCCTGCGCTATTACAAAGTGTCGATCCAGGACGTGTGGCAGGCCCTCGCCCGCAACAACGCCAACACCGGCGGCGGTGTGCTGCCGCAACGCGCCGAACAGTACCTGGTCCGCGGCATAGGGCTGGTCAAGGATCTCGACGACATCCGCAGCATCGTCCTGAAGGAGGTCGGCGGCACCCCGGTCACCATCCGCGACGTGGCGACGGTCGCATTCGGCGAGGAAGTGCGCGCCGGCGCGATGGTGAAGGACGGCTACACGGAGTCGGTCGGCGGCGTGGTCATGATGATCCGCGCCGGCAACGCCAAGGAGGTGGTGAGCCGGGTGAAGGAGCGCGCAGCGCAGATCAACGCGCAGGGCCTGCTGCCCGGCGGCCTGAAGATCGTGCCCTACTATGACCGCTCGGAACTGGTGGACGCCGCGCTGTGGACCGTGACCAAGGTCCTGCTCGAGGGCGTGTTCTTCGTGGTCGTGGTGCTGATCCTGTTCCTCGGCGACCTGCGCTCGTCGCTCATCGTGGTGGCGACGCTCATCCTCACGCCGCTGGCCACCTTCATCGTGATGAACCGGTACGGCCTGTCCGCCAACCTGATGTCGCTCGGCGGCATGGCGATCGCCATCGGGCTGATGGTCGACGGCTCGGTGGTGGTGATCGAAAACGCGTTCGCGCGCCTGGGACAGCGCCCCGATGAGAGCAGGGCGAGGGTGGTGTTCGAGGCGGTGCAGGAGGTGGCGACGCCGGTGATCTTCGGCATCGGCGTGATCATCCTGGTGTTCCTGCCGCTGATGACGCTGCAGGGCATGGAAGGCAAGATGTTCGCGCCGCTCGCCTACACGATCGCGATTGCGCTGTTCATCTCGCTGGTGCTTGCCCTCACCCTCACGCCTGCGCTCGCCTCCTACGCGCTGCGCGGGGGCGCCGAGCACGACACCTGGCTGATCGCGAGGCTCAAGGCCCCGTACCTGCGGCTGCTCCACGGCGCGCTCGGCAACGAAAAGAAGACCGTGGGGGCGGCGGTGGTGCTGTTCTGCGGCACGCTCGCGCTGGTGCCCTTCCTCGGCACCGCCTTCATCCCGGAAATGAAGGAAGGCTCGATTTCGCCCGCGATTGACCGGGTGCCGAATATCTCGATCGAAGAATCCATCGCCATGGAGCAGGAGGCCATGCGCCGCGTGCTGGAGGTGCCGGGCGTGAAGCTGGCGGTGTCGCGCCTGGGCCGCGGCGAGTCGCCGGCCGACCCGGCCGGTCCGAACGAAGCCGATCCCATCGTGTCGCTCAAGCCGCGGTCCGAATGGCCTAAAGGCTGGACCCAGGACGACATCGCCGCGGCGATCGTGGAAAAGCTGCAGACCCTGCCGGGAATCCAACTGGTGATGGCGCAGCCGATCTCCGACCGGGTGGATGAAATGGTCACCGGCGTGCGCTCGGACGTGGCGGTCAAGGTGTTCGGCGACGACCTCGTCGCGTTGAAGGCGGCCGCCGAGGACATCGCGCGCATCGCGCGGGAGGTGCGCGGCATGCGCGACATGCGCGTCGAGCGGGTAGGCGGCCAGCAGTACCTCAATATCGACATCGACCGCAAGGCCATCGCGCGCCAGGGGCTCAACGTTTCGGACGTGCAGGACGTGATCGAGATGGCGATCGGCGGCAAGGTCGCGACCGAAATCTACGAGGGCGAGCGGCGCTTCCAGGCCGTGGTGCGCCTGCCCGAGCGCTTGCGCGATTCGGTGGACGAAATCCGCGCCATCATGCTGACCGCGCCCTCGGGCGCGCAGGTGCAGCTCGACAGCCTTGCGAAGATCCAGGTATCCGAGGGGCCGGCGCAGGTGAGCCGCGAGACCGCCAAGCGGCGCATCGTGGTCGGCATCAACGTGAAGGATCGGGATCTCGGCGGGTTTGTCACCGAGTTGCGCCAGCGCGTCGAGGCCGAGGTGAAGCTGCCCGAAGGGTATTACCTCGCCTGGGGCGGCCAGTTCCAGAACATGGAGCGCGCGCTCGGCCACCTGAAGGTGATCGTGCCGGTGACCATCGCGGCGATCTTCTTCCTGCTGTTCCTGCTGTTCAACTCGCTGCGCTTCGCGGCGCTGATCATCACCGTGCTGCCGTTCTCGTCCATCGGAGGAGTGATTGGCTTGGCAGTGACCGGCGAGTACCTGTCGGTGCCGGCCTCGGTGGGGTTCATCGCATTGTGGGGCATCGCGGTGCTGAACGGGGTGGTGCTGGTCACCTGCATCCGCAAGCTGCGCGACGAGGGCATGGAAGTCGCCCGGGCCGTGGTGGAAGGCGCCACGCAGCGCTTCCGGCCGGTGATGATGACCGCGACGGTCGCGATGCTCGGCCTGATCCCGTTCCTGTTCGCCACAGGCCCGGGGTCGGAAGTGCAGCGGCCCTTGGCCATCGTGGTGATTGGCGGACTGATCACCTGCACGCTGCTCACGCTGGTCGTGGTCCCGACGCTGTACCGATTCTTCGAGGAAAGGAGGGTGGAGGCATGAAGGAAATCAAGGCGGTCATCCAGCCCGCGCGTCTGGCGCGGGTAAGGCAGGCGTTCCGCAGGCTGGCCGATTTTCCGGGCATGACCGTGTCGCGCGCGGAAGGCTCCGGCTACCACCCCGACAAGCCCCTGCCGGCCAGTGTGCAAAGCGAACTGACCGACTATTCGCCGAAGGTGCGCATCGAGATCGTCGCGCCCGACGAAATGGCCGAGCGCCTGGTGTCGATCATTCGCGAGGCGTGTCATACAGGGCAGCCCGGCGATGGCGTCGTGTGGGTCACGCCGGTCGAGCGTTTGGAAAGGATCAGGCTGACGGGGCGCGGCGCGGCTTAGGATGCTCGATAGCGCGCATGGGTTGTTGAGCAGGGCGCTCCTGCAATCACCTCCGCTTCCCTGGCTTCGCACCTGACTTCGCGAACAACTGGCTGGTTGCCGTGCTGGCGATGGCAATGACGCAGGGATGCGTTACGCGCCGCTCGACCGAAATCGCGAAGAAATCCTCGACGATCTCGTTCGTGCGGCCTAGCGTTTTGACACCGTACTGCATTTCAATTTCCGGCTCGATGACGGTAGGACCGATGAATACCCCGGCGCCGCGCTGCCCGAATGTCTTCATGAGCGCGCTGTCGTCGAACTCGCCTACCACGCGAAGTCGAAGCTTGTTCGTTTCGCACCACCTCTCAAGCCGCGATCTTACTGGGGCATCGCGTCCGGGAACCAGCATCTGAACACCCTCCAGGCAGGCAGGAAACGCCCCCTTGATGCTCTTGAACAGCCCCTCGGCCACGAAAAAACTTATCCCGGATTTTCCCAGAAGGTGATTGTATGCACGCACGCTGACCGACGGCGGGATCGGCGCGCCGGCGATGACCAGGTCCAGTCGATGGACCGCAAGTTCGGCGAGGAGGCTTTCGAGCTTTGATTCACGACATACGATGCGCACGGGCTCCGGCAGGCGTGTCGCCGGTTCGATCAGTCGATAGGCAATTGCTTTCGGTACGGAGTCGGCCACCCCGACCCGGAATTCGATTGGACGGCCGCCTTCCCGGAAGCTCCGTACTGACTCTTCCAGCTCGCCTCCAAGCGCGAAGATGTCCTGCGCGTAGCTGAAGGCCAGTTTTCCCGCGTCGGTCAGTTCGATGTTGCGGCCGCGTTTGGCGAAAAGAGGCGTTCCAAGTTCGTTCTCCAGAATCCCGATCTGGCCGCTTATGGTGTGCGGCGTCACATGCAGCTGCTCGCCCGCCTTCATCACGCCGCCCGTCTTGGCGACCCACCAGAAGTAATAGAGATGCTTGAAATTCATCGCGCCAATTCGTCGGTTTATTCGATTAATTAAGTTATATAAATCGATTATACGTCACACCAGTGCGAACCTAGACTGGGTGCATGGAGTCTGCGCTTTGGCGGCGATCGCATGGTCGCTCCGCGAGTACCACGCAATAACGAAAAGGAGCATTGAATGATCGAGATGGGGACTGGCATAACGGGCAGCCTGGGCTTGCTCACAATGGTGGTGGCGGGGCTGGCGCTTCTCTTGTATCTGGTGCCCATCCCGCTCTGGATCGCTGCATGGGCGTCCGGCGCCTACGTGGGTTTGTTCACCCTGATCGGCATGCGCCTGCGCCGCGTCCCGCCTTCCACGGTGGTGACGGCCCGCATCAGCGCGGTGAAGGCCGGCCTGGACATTTCCATCAACGACCTTGAAGCCCACTATCTCGCCGGGGGCAATGTCGTCAGAGTCGTCAACGCGATGATCTCGGCCGACAAGGCCGCTATTCCCCTGCCTTTCAAACGCGCCGCGGCCATTGATCTGGCCGGGCGCGATGTGCTCGAGGCGGTTCAGATGTCGGTGCTCCCAAAGGTAATCCAGACCCCGAAGATCGCGGCCGTAGCCAAGGACGGCATTCAGCTCATTGCCGTTTGCCTGGTCACCGTCCGGACGAACATAGACCGGTTGGTGGGGGGCGCAGGCGAGGAGACGATCGTCGCGCGAGTCGGCGAAGGAATGGTGAGCACGATCGGTGCCGCGACGAGCCACAAGAGCGTGCTCGAGAGTCCGGATCACATCTCCAAGCACGTGCTCAGCAAAGGCTTGGATGCGGGAACCGCCTACGAGATCCTGTCCATCGACGTCGCGGATGTCACGGTGGGCGAAAACATCGGCGCCAAGCTGCAGATCGATCAGGCGAACGCCGACAAGCAGATCGCCCAGGCAAAGGCCGAGGAACGCCGCGCCATGGCAGTGGCGCTCGAGCAGGAGATGCGGGCCCGGGTCGTGGAAGCCGAAGCTGAAGTACCGCGCGCCTTGGCGGAGGCGTTTCGCAAAGGCAACCTCGGTATCATGGACTACTACCGCATGAAGAACCTGCAGGCCGACACTGTGATGCGCGAGGAGATTGCCGGCACCGGGAACGACCCGGCGGACCAGAGAAAGTAGCGCGCCAGGATGAAGAATCTTCCCGAAGAACTGATCTACGGTCTCGGTTTCCTGGGCGTGCTGTTGCTCCAGTACCTCGTGAAACGCTTCGGACCGCAACAGCCGTTTCCTCCGGAGCCCCTTGCTCCGGAGGTCACTGAGCAGCCTCAGGACACCGGGGCGTCCTGTGAGCTTCCTGCCGTGCCGGATGTTCGGTTCGGCCAAACCTTCATGCCGCCGGCTTCCGGCGGGCCAATGCGGCGGCGTTTTTCACGGCAATCGTTGATGCAAGACAAGCGAGGCGTGCAGAACGCAATTGTCGTCGCAACCATCCTTGGGCCCTGCCGTTACTACGCGCCGCACGACAGCGGCTAGAGGTGCCGAATGAAGTCATTGACCACGCTTGACGAGCTCCGACGCCACATCGCCGTGCTGGCGTGTGTCGAGGAGACGGAAGCGCCTTTCGTGAGTTGCTATCTCAATCTGGCACAGGGTGAGGACGGCTACCGCGGCGCGCTCAGGGATCGGGCGCTGGCGGTGCGCGCGACCCTCGAGCACGAGGCGCGCGCCGATTTCGATGGCGCGATACGTCAGATCGAGGATTACCTGTCCGAAAAGTTGCTTCACGGCGCGAAGGGGGCCGCCTTGT
>JANNWA010000564.1:0-5105 GCA_031408275.1 Pseudomonadota bacterium | reverse complement strand
CTGCGCAGCAGCGCCGGAGTGTCGCTTTTCCTTGCAAGCTCATCCACGCCCCTCGACAACGCGCAGGCCCGCCGCAGCAGACTGCGGCGCAACGATGCCGGCTTCATGCAGTGCCTCGCGCACGGTATCGAAGAATTTTTCCGAGAGGGGCGTCATCGGCAGGCGCAGCCCGCCGCCGATCAGGCCCATTTCCTGGAGCGCCCACTTGACCGGGATCGGGTTCGCCTCGACGAACAACTTCTGGTGCAGGCCGAGCAGGCGCATGTTGATGCCGCGCGCGGTCGCCACGTCCCCGTGCAGCGCAGCAGCGCACATTTCGTGCATCAGGCGCGGCGCCACGTTGGCGGTCACCGATATCACGCCGTGGCCGCCCAGCAGGATCAGCGCAAGCGCGGTCGAGTCCTCGCCGCTGTAGATCGCGAAATCCGCGGGCGCGCGCTTGATGAGGTCGGTCGCGCGCTCGATGTTCGCCGTAGCGTCCTTGATCCCGGCAATGCCGGGCACCCCGGACAGGCGGATAGTGGTGTCGTTGGACAGATCGGCGACCGTACGGCCGGGGACGTTGTAGAGGATGACCGGGATGTCGACGGCCTCGGCGATCTTGCGGAAATGCCTGTACAGCCCTTCCTGCGTCGGCTTGTTGTAGTACGGGACCACGGACAGGCAGGAAACTGCGCCGGCTTTCTTGGCGGACTCGGTCAGCTCGATGGCCTCCGCAGTGGAGTTGCCGCCGGTGCCCGCGATGATCGGAATGCGCCCCTTGGCATGGTCGACGGCAACCTTGATCAATTCCTTGTGCTCGTCGAAGTCCACGGTGGGCGATTCGCCGGTCGTGCCGACGACCACGATGCCATCCGTGCCCTCGTTGATGTGGAAATCGATCAGGCTGCGGAAACGGGCCAGATCGAGCCGCCCGTCCTCAAGCATGGGCGTTGCGATTGCAACCAGGCTTCCTGTGATCATTGCGGGACCCTCCTTGGGGCGTGTCTAACCTAAAATTTTAACCGAATCAGGGGTATCGCGGGGTTCGAGATCGTTCTCCATGGTGTTCGCATGCACCGCGCACAACCGCTGGACCAGCGCCGGTTTCGGGCGTTCGATGCGCCCCTGCTCGAACCCCGCCACCACCAGGTCCCGCCCGAAAACCTCCAGCAGTTCATCCTTTTGCAGCAGAAACTGGGGGTTGGACGGTTTTCCGAAGCGCTCGTTCCCCAAAGCGAAAGTTTCGTATATCAGGACGCCGCCGGCGGACAGTGAGGCGGCGATAGCCCCGAACAGCGGCCGGTGCAGGTAATTGGTGACGACGATGCCGTCGAACTGTCCGGCCCCGAACGGCCACGGCGAGCCGTCCTCGAGGTCCGCCTGAACCGCCTCGACCCGCTGCGCGCCTTGGAGCGAAGCCAATGCGGACGCATCGCGATCGCAGGCGACCACGGCATGACCACAGGACGCGAGATAGCGCGCGTGGCGCCCGTGCCCGCAAGCAAGGTCGAGGACGCACCCGCCTTGTGGGATCAGGTGCGCCCAGCCCACCACCCATTCCGAGGGCACGCCCGGAATCAAGGCCGCCTCACTTGAGCTTTCGGACCTGTGGCAGGTCGCACTCGAGGATGGCCTGGCGCAAGACTTCGATGGCTTCCGGCCGCGGAAAGCTCTTGCGCCACGCGAGCGCAACGCGCCTTTCTGGCACCGGCTTGGCGAAGGGCCGCACGCGGATGAGGTCATTGTGGCTCTCCCCGGCGCCCACCGACGTGCTCGGCAAGACCGTGATGCCGACGCCGCTCGCCACCATCTGGCGGATGGTCTCGAGCGAGCCGCCTTCGAGCGAGCGCTGCAGGCCGGATCCCGATCGATGCACCGACGAACAGAATTCAAGGACCTGGTCGCGAAAGCAATGTCCCGCGCCGAGCAGAAGCAGGCTTTCGCGCGTGAGTTCGTCGGCGCCGACGCTCTTTCTCTTTTCCCACGGATGACCTTGCGGCATTGCCACGAGGAACGGCTCGTCGTACACGGCACGCGTGGATATGCCGGGCTCGTCGAATGGCAGCGCAATTACGATCACGTCCACCTCGCCCTGCCTGAGCGATTCGGCAAGCTTGTGGGTAAAGTTCTCCTGGATCATGAGCTGCATCTTCGGAGCGGTCCGGCGCAGGATCGGAATCAGCTTGGGCAGCAGGTAGGGGCAGATCGTGTAGATCGCCCCCAGGCGAAGCGTCCCCGACAGCGGGTCCCCGCCGGCCCGCGCGATTTCCCGGATGCGCGTCGCCTCTTCGAGCACGCGCTGCGCCTGCGCGACGACCTGCTGCCCGGTAGGCGTGACAGAAACCTCGCCCGGGCTGCGCTCAAACAGCATGACGCCGAGTTCTTCCTCCAGCTTCTTGATCGCCACCGACAGCGTGGGCTGGGAAACGAAGCATGACTCGGCCGCGCGGCCGAAATGCCTTTCCCGCCCGACGGCGACGATGTAACGCAATTCGGTGAGTGTCATTCAGCGCCGGCCGGAGAAGAAGTACAACGGCAGGCCCGCGACCATGACCGCAATCCCGCCCAGCACCGCCATGCCGAAACTCGGGCCGTAGGGGCCGCGAATGAAGTCGATGCTCGAGTACAGCATGTAGGCGCACATCGCGCAGAAGGCGAGCGGCACCAGCGGGTAGCCGGGCACCCGGAAGCCGGGCTGGCGGTTTTCGTCGTCCCGGGCGCGGAATACGAACAGCGTGAGTCCCGTCAGCAGGAAAAACGTCCAGAACACCGGCGACGTATACGCGACCATCGCCGAGAACCCGTCGGGCGTGAACGTGCTCGCGGCGACGAGCAGGAGCGTCACCACGCCCTGCCAGATCAGCGCCGTGGCGGGCGTGCTGCCCGCTTCGCGCCAGCGGCCCAGGCCCGCGAACAGCGCGAAGTCGCGCCCGAACGCGTAGCTCGCGCGCGCGCCCGTGAAGATCGCGGCATTCATTGTGGTCATTGCCGACACGCACACGATGATCGCGAGGATGATCGCGCCTTTCTCGCCCGCGATGAGGCGCATCACGTCCGCGGCCACGGCCTTGGACTCCTTCATGCCGGCGAGTCCCAGCGCCGCAAGGTAGCCGATGTTCACAAGCATGTAGAGCGCAGTGACCGCCACGATTCCCCAGACCAGGATGCGGGTCATGTTCTTCTTCGGCTCCCGCACCTCGCCGCCGAGGTAGGCCGCCTCGTTCCAGCCGCCATAAGTGAGCAGTACGAAAATCATCGCCAGGCCGTAGGCACCGCCCGCCGAAGCTGCCGGCGCGGCCGGTGCCGCCGGCGCACCGACCGCCAGCCCGCCGATCGCCACGCCCACCAAAGCGAGGACGAGCAGCGTTTCCATGATTTTTTGCAGGCCCTTGCTTTGCAGGGTGCCGAGGAGATTCAGCGCCGTGAGCCCGATCACGCCGAGCCCGGCATAGATCGCCGCGCTATGCGGGCCAAGGGGCAGTATCTGGGTGGCGTAGTCGCCGAACACGAATGCCACGGCCGCGATCGCGCCGGTCTGGATCACGGTGATCCGCGACCACGCGAACAGGAACGCCGTGCCGCGCCCGAGCCCCCGCAGGATGAATGCGTACTCTCCGCCGGTATCCGGATGACGCGCGGACAGTTCGGCGTAGACCAGCGCGCCGGCCAGGGAGATCACGCCGCCCGCGAGCCACGCCAGGAGGAACTCGGCACCCGAAGACACGCTGCCCGCGACTACGGAAGGCGCCTTGAAGATCCCCACGCCGATCACCATTCCGACCATGAGGAACACGCCGTCGTAGACCGACAGCAGTTGGCGCGGCTGCGCCGCTATTGCTTTCTTGTCGCCGTCCATGGAATCGTCCGTTGTTGTTCGCCGTCCGAAACGAGCACATCGCCCGTCATCCGGTCACCCGCGATTGTGCCCCTGAAAAGCTGGTTCCACGCCTTTCTGCCGACCAGGCCCGTGATCACCATCTTGATTTCCTGCCCGCGCAGGCGCGTCCCGCGCACCGTGAGGTCGCGTCCCCCGCCCCCCACCCTGGCGCGCACGTCGACTGACTGGTACTCCTGCGAGATATCGAACTCCCACGCCCCTCCGTGCCCGGGCATCTCGGTCACCCAGCGACCGCGCGCATCCGCCGGAATGATCCACAGGTGTACGCGGGACTTGCCGCCCAGGCCCACCGCCTTTTCCGGCGTGCGCAGCTCGATCGTTTCGTCGGGCTCCCAATCGCCCATGTTCCAGTCGTGCGAAACGATACGTGTGCCGGGCGCCAGCGCCAGCAGCTTCGGGCGCAGCTTGAGGTTCACCTCCGGCAGAAGGTACATCGTGACTACGGATGCCTTGGAGAGGTCGGTGTCGAAGAGATCCTGCGCGACGAACGCCGCGCGCGCCGCCACGCCTGCGGACAACGCATTGCTGCGCGCCTTCTCCACAAGACTGGGGTCGATGTCGATGCCCAGCGCGCGGGCGCCGCGCTTGGCCGCGCCGATCACGATGCGCCCGTCCCCCGATCCCAGGTCGATCACGGTGTCGGCCGGCCCGATATCCGCGATGCGCAGCATCCGGTCCACGACTTCTTCCGGGCTGACGACGAACGGCACTGTGCCGTCGTCCCAGGCCCAGCTCTGCGCCTGGCAGGAAAATGCGGCGAGGACCACCGCCGCGAACGCCAGGGCGCGCGCGGTCATTGCCGCACCGCCGTCCAACCCATGCGTTCGGGCGCGCGGGTGCCGGTGAGGATCTCGCCTTCGATGCGGTCGCCCTGGATGCGCCCGTGCAGGCGGTGGACGCCGTCGCGCCCGCCGAGCCGACCCGCCAGAACCAGACTGATCTGCTCGCCGCGCAGGCCCGCGGCGCGCATCTGCAGCGGCGGTTCGTCTCCCGCTTTCTCGCTTGTGACCCGCGCCTTGAGGATCTGGAAGGTCTGGTCGATGTCGAATGCAATCCGGGTTCCGCCGATCTCGCTCGTCCAGCGGCCGCGCGCGTCCGCAGGCACGACCCAAAGGAATACCAGGCTGATGCCAACGGGCGCCACGGGCTTGTCCGGCACGCGGATCGAGGCCCACTCGTCGGCCGGCCAGTCGCCGAGGTCGTAGTCGTGCGCGACGATGCGCGT
>JANNWA010000563.1:0-10791 GCA_031408275.1 Pseudomonadota bacterium | reverse complement strand
CTGCATTCCAGCGCTATCGGCAAGGCCATCCTTTCGGAAATGCCCGCCCCCGAGTTGCGCGTGCTGCTCCAAGGGATGAAGCTCGCGCGCATTACGCCGCGGACCATCACGCGCAGGCCCGCGCTGCTGGCCGAGCTTGCCGCATCGCGGCGCCGGGGCTGGTTCGGCAACGAGGGCGAGAACGTCAACGACGTCATGGCGGTGGCGGTCCCGTTGCGCATCCAGGGCGACGTCTGCGCGGTATCGGTGGCCGGCCCCATCGACCGGGTCAAGGCAAGGCTGGAGCGCCACCTCAAGGCGCTGGCGGCCTTGCGCGAACAGATAGAAGGCAGTGACTGAAGAGACCGCGGCCGCGGCACGTGCGCGGCCGAACCATCAACCAGAAGGAAGGGAGTCCGGAACATGAACCTGCGCAGAAAACTGCTTGCCGCATCGATCGCCGCCGCCGTCTCGGCACTATTGCCCGCCACGGGACAAGCCCAGTCGGGCGAGCCCTTCCGCATCGGCACCATCCTGTCGGTGACCGGGCCGGGCGCCTTCCTCGGCGATCACATGAAGCGCGGCATGGAGATCGCGATCGAGGAGATCAACGCCAAGGGCGGCATCAACGGCCGCAAGATCGAATGGGTGTTCTATGACGCGGAGACGCAGGCCTCGAAGGCGGTGACCTCCACCCGCCGCCTGATCGAGCAGGACAAGGTCGACATGATCGTCGGCGGCGGCAATGCGAGCGGCCTCGCCCTGGCCATGGTCCCCATCGTCGAGAAAGCCGAGATGCCCTTCATTTCCACCGAAGGCGCCATGTCGATCGTCAATCCGGTGGCCGAGCGCAAGTGGACCTTCAAGAGCACCATCGACGACGACCAGATCATCCAGCGGGCGGCGGATTCGTTCGCCAAGCGCGGCATCACCTCGATCGCGCTGCTGTACGACAGTTCCGGGTTCGGCCAGAGCGCCAAGGAGCAGATGGAGAAAGTCGCGCCGCTGCGCAAGCTCAAGGTCACCTACGAGAGCTTCAACCCGACCGATACCGACCTCACCGCGCAGCTCACGCGCATCCGCGCGAGCGACGCCAAGGCGATCATCTGCTGGACCATCACGCCGACCGGCGTGGTGTTCCTCAAGCAGGCGCGCCAGCTCGGGCTGGGCGACCGCGTGCTGATGCACAGCTACGGCTTCGTCGACGACCGCTACATGAAGCAGGCCGAAGGCGCCGCGGTGGGCATCGATCTCATGAGCGTCAAGTTCCCGGTGGGCGGCGACCTGCCTGCCTCGGACCCGGTCAAGCAGCGCGTCGCCGACCTGACCGCGCGCTACCAGAAGCGCTACAACCTCGCGCCCAACCAGTTCGTGGCCCAGACCTACGACGCGATCTACCTGGCGGCGGAAGCGCTGAAAGCCGGGGGCAAGGACAAGGCCAAGATCCGCAGCGCGCTTGAAGGCATACGCAATTTCCCCGGGGTCGGCGGCAACTTCAATTTCTCGCCCACGGCCCATTCGGGACTGGCTAAGGAAGACGGCGTGGTGATCAACTGGACCGCCAACGGCTGGCGCCTCGCCCCGTACTGACCCCTACGATCGCCACCGATTCCAGGAGCCAAGCCATGGGTGCTGTCGAAATGAGAAGCCTGCTCGACGAGCGCGAATCGCGTTTCCCGCTCGACCTCGGGGTGCACATCCCCAAGATCCGCGAACTCTACCGCCAGGCCACGGCCAGGCAGTGGGAGCCGCTCACGGCGATCCCCTGGGATGACCTGCATCCCGAGAAGCACACCCCCGAGCAGCTCAAGGCGGCGCGGCTCTACTGGAGCCGCCGGGCCTGGGGGGAGTACGGCGCGATCTCCGAATCGCCGGCGCTGCAGATCCGCTTCTGTCAGCAGCGCCACGAGCCGGACCTGCGCTTCTTCTTCGCGATCCGCACGCAGGAGGAGGCGCGCCACGCCGAGGTCTGCTACCTGATGGCCGAGAAGCTCGGCGGCTACATCCATGAGCCCATGAAAACGGAGTTCCAGGGCTCGGTGTCCACCCACGGCGTGCGCCGCATGGCGCTCGACCTGAACATGCCACTGGAAGCGACCATCGCCAGCCTGGTGTGCGCAGCCGAAGAGGTCGCATTCGACGTGTTCGCCCACCTGATCCGGATCACGACCGACCCGGTGGCGAAGCGCGTGCTGCAGCTCATCATGCGCGACGAAGTGCGGCACTGCGCTTTCGGCTGGGCCTACATGGAAAAGCGCATTCCGGAGCTCACTGCGCAGCAGCTGAAGGAAGTCGAGGACGCGGTCGTCACCATGATCGAGAAGGTCGAGATGAACGGCTATCACAGCGCCTGGCTCGGGCCCGATACGCCGGCCACCCGCAACGAGACGGCCGCCGACCGGCTGACCTATGAGGCGGGCCTGGGCGCCACGGTCGAGGAACTCGAGAAGCCGGTGTTCGTGAAAAGCATCAAGCGCATCCGCCGCCGCATGCAGCAGGACTGGGGATTGAAGCTGAAGATGTTCACGCATCCCAAGATCGAAGGGGCGTTCTGATGGTGTCGGCTGCGATTGCGGCGGTCGACCCGGCGGCGCGCCGCGCGCGGCGCCGGCGCGCCGACCCCCTCGTGGAGCGGCGCTTCCCGCTGCACCTCGAGCCGGCGATCCTCACCATCCGCGAGCTCTACCATCGCGCCAAGAAGTCCAAGTGGGACCCGGAGAGGCACATTCCCTGGGCGCAATTCGACCGCAACGCCTACTCGGCCGAGCAACTGCGCGCCGCGGCGCTCTCGTGGAGCCGGCGCGCCTGGACCGAGTACAGCGGCCTGCCCGAGACGCCCGCGATCCTGATCCGCTTCTGCCTCGAGCGGGCCGGCGAGAGCGACCCCAAGCTGTTCCTCTCGGTCCGGGGCACCGAGGAGACCTGGCACACTGAATGCTGCTGGCGCTTTGCGGAATTGCTCGGCGGATACACACAGCGCCCGGCCAAGCCTGCCTACGAGGCACTGTTCAACCAGGACTTCCACCGCGAAGCATTTGATCCCGGGTTGTCCCTCGACGCGTACGTCGGCGCCTATGTCGCGATCCTCGACGGCCTGGACCTCGAGTTGTACCGCGGGTACCTGCGCCACGCGACCGATCCGGTGGCGAGCGCGATCCTGAAGCGCCTCACCCAGGACAAGGAGCGGCACGTCGCGTTCGGGTGGGTGTACCTGACCGAAAGGGCCGCGCGCTGGAGCGAGGCCGAGCGCGCGGACATCGTCGCCGAGATCGACCAGGTGATGCGCGCGCTCGAACTGGGCGGTTACCACTGCGCCTGGCTGGTGCGGGACGGGGCGGCGGACGATGTGGTCGCCGCGGACCGGATCACGCGGGCCGCGGGCCTGGGGGCGCTCAAGCCGGAAGAGGAGCGCGCGATCTTCGCGCAGTTCTTCGAGGACGCCCGGGCCCACCTCGGCCGCCTCGGGCTGCCGGTCGCCGACGTGAGCGGGCTCATCCGCCTGCCGCGCTGACTCATGCAGGTGGACTCGGCGCTGCTGCTGCAGCTGGCTTTCGGCGGCATCGCGACGGGTTCGATCTACGCGCTGGTGGCGCTGGGCTTCAACGTCGTCTTCAAGTCCACCGACGCGATCAACTTCGCGCAGGGTGAATGGGTGATGGCCGGCGGCATGATGGCCGCCTGGCTGCACCAGCAGTTCGCCTGGCCGCTGCTCGCGATCGTCCCGCTGGCGGTGGCGTGCGTCGCCGTACTCGGGCTCGCGTCGGAGCGGCTGTCGGTCTATCCGTTGTCACAGCCTTCGCCAATGGCCATCACCCTGGTGACAATCGGTTTCGCGATCGCCACCAAGGCGCTGGTGATGCTCACCCTCGGCAAGCTGCCGATGAGCCTGCCGAGTTTCTCGGGCACCGAGTCGATCGTCCTCGGCGGCGCCAGCCTGCAGCCCCAGGCGCTGTGGATCGTCGGCCTGCTGCTTGCCACGATGGCCGGCGTGCACCTGTTCTTCGAACGGACCGTGATGGGCAAGGCGATGAAGGCGGCGGCAGCCGACCGAGAGGCGGCCGCGCTGGTCGGCATCAACGTCGCGCGCACGGTAATGTGGGCCTTCGTGATCGCGGCCGCCGTCGGGGCGATTGCCGGCATCATCATTACGCCGATCACGCTGACCTCGTTCTCCGCGGGCACGGTCCTTGGGTTCAAGGGCTTTTCCGCCGCCATGCTCGGCGGGCTGGGGAACCTGCCGGGCGCCCTGGTCGGCGGGCTTCTGCTCGGACTCCTCGAGGCGTTTTCGGCGGCGTTCATTTCCTCCGCCTACAAGGACGCCGTGGCGTTCGTGGTGCTGCTGCTCCTGCTGTTCTTCCGCCCGGCCGGCCTGCTCGGGCGGGCCCAGGTGCAGAAGGTCTAGCCATGGGGCTCGCCTGATGCATTCGGCCATCGGTCCCGCGACCTATCGCGGCCTCGCCGTGCTGTGGCTGGTGCTGCTCGTGGTGCCCTGGGTGGCGCCCAACAATTACATCCTCAACCTCGCCACGCTGTGGCTCATCAACCTCCTGCTGGTTGCGAGCCTCAACCTGCTCATGGGCTACAGCGGGCAGATCTCGCTCGCGCACGGCGCGTTCTACGGCATCGGCGCCTATGTGAGCGGCGTCCTCGGCGCCAAGTACGGTATCTCGCCGTGGCTCGGCCTGCCCGCGGCGCTCGCCGTCACCGGCGCCGTGGCGCTCATCGTGGGCTGGCCTACCCTGAAACTGCGCGGGCACTACCTGGCGATGGCGACGCTCGGCTTCA
The DNA here is from genome assembly GCA_031408275.1 of Pseudomonadota bacterium. GTDB lineage: Bacteria > Pseudomonadota > Gammaproteobacteria > Burkholderiales > SG8-39 > SZAS-79. The sequence continues at coordinate 6,027 of JANNWA010000563.1, read as the reverse complement.
ACGCGATCGCCTCGGTGCTGTTCGTCGAGCTGCGCGACTGGACCGGCGGCCCCAACGGCCTGGTGAACATCCCGCCCTACGTGTTGTTCGGCTGGAAGCTCGACTCCGACCGGGTGTTCTTCTATTTCACGCTCGTGATGGCGGGCGCCTGCCTGGTGCTGCTGCTCAACCTGCTCGACTCGCGCACGGGGCGCGCGCTGCGTGCCCTGTCGACCGCTGAGATCGGCGCGGAATGCATGGGCATCGACGTGCACCGGCACAAGATGCTGGTATTCATGGTGAGCGCGATGATCGCGGCGCTGGCCGGATGCCTGTACGCCCACCACAACGCTTTCGTGTCCCCGGAATCGTTCGACTTCATGACCAGCACGATGCTGGTCGTGATGGTCGCGCTCGGCGGCACGGGGCACTGGTGGGGCGCGTTCTTCGGCGCGCTGGTTTACACGGCGCTGCCCGAGGTCCTGCGGTCAGTCGGCGACCTCGAGATGCTGGTGTTCGGCGTGAGCCTGGTGCTGGTGATGTTGTTTTTCCCGCGCGGCCTGGGCGGCGCGATGGACTGGGTGCTCGCGCGGTTCGGGCGGGGCAGGGCGGGGAGCGGGCGCAATGATTGAAATCCGCGACCTCTCGGTGCAGTTCGGCGGGCTTGCGGCGGTGTCGGAGTTGTCCTTTACCGTGCCGCAAGGCGCGATCAAGGCGATCATCGGGCCCAATGGCGCCGGCAAGACGACGCTGTTCAACGTGATCTCCGGCGTGCAAACGCCGACCGAGGGCCACGTGATGCTCGCGGGCGAGGACGTCACCGCGCTCCCGGCGCACCAGCGCGTGCGGCGCGGCCTCGCGCGCACCTTCCAGAACCTGCAGGTGTTCTCGGGCATGACCGTCCTCGAGAACGTGGTGGTGGGCATGCATGTGCGGCTGCGCTCGGGCCTGGCCAGCGCCTTCCTGCGGCTGCCTTCGGGCCGGCGCGAGGAGGCCGAGGCGCGCGTGCGCGGCCGTGCGCTGCTCGACCGGCTGGGACTGGGAGCGAAAGCCGACGAGCGTGCGGCGTCGCTGTCCTTCGGGGATCTCAAGATCGTTGAGATCGCCCGCGCGCTGGCGTCGGAACCCCGCGTGCTGCTCCTGGACGAGCCGACCGCGGGCCTGCCGATGGCCGAAGCCGCGCGCATCGCGGAAACGATCCGTTCGATCAATGCCGAGGGCGTGACCGTCCTGCTGGTGGAGCACAACATGCGGGTGGTGATGTCCATCAGCCACGACATCCTCGTCCTCAATTTCGGGCGGCGCATCGCCGAAGGCGAACCGGCCGCGATCCGCGCCGACCCGCAGGTGATCCAGGCCTACCTGGGGGCGTCAGGTGCTTGAGGTGCGCGGCGCGGTCGTGGGGTACGGGCCGGTCACGGCCCTGGCGGGGGTGGACCTGTCGGTCGAATCCGGCGAGATCGTGTGCGTGATCGGCCCCAACGGCGCGGGCAAGACCACGCTGATGAAGACCATCGCCGGAGTGCTCCGGCCACGCGCAGGCGAGTTCCGCTTCGAGGGCGCGGCCCTAGCGCGCGGCGCCGATGCGCGCGTGCGGGCGGGGATAGCGCTGGTGCCCGAGGGGCGGCGCGTCTTCGCGCCCCTCACGGTAGCCGACAACCTCGAGATGGGCGCCTATGTGCGCCTCGCTCGCGGCGAGCGCGCCGCGGTCCGCGAGGACATGGAGCGCATGTACGGGATTTTCCCGCGCCTGCGGGAAAGGGCCGCGCAACCGGCGGGAACGCTTTCCGGCGGAGAGCAGCAGATGCTCGCCATCGGGCGCGCGCTGATGTCCCGCCCGCGGCTGCTGCTGCTCGACGAGCCCTCCATGGGCCTGTCGCCGCTGATGGTCGTGGAGATCTTCCACGTGGTTCGCCGCCTGCACGCGGAGGGCACGACGGTGCTGCTGGCCGAGCAGAACGCGCACATGGCGCTGTCGGTTTCCACGCGTGCCTACGTGATCGAGTCCGGGCTGGTGGTGAAATCCGCGCCGGCCGCCGAGCTGGCGGACGACCCCGCCGTGCGCGAAGCTTATCTGGGAGGGGTATGAGCACTCCGGCAACCGACGGCGTGTCGTTCTGCGACCGGACCGATGAACCGCTTTGCTTTGAAGGCGTCGATGGGCTCGCCTCGAAATACCGGAGCGGCGTGCTGTCCCCGGTGGACCTCGCCCAAGTTGTCCTGGCACGCATCGACCGCCTCAACCCGCAGCTGTGCGCCTACTACGAGCTGGCGCGCGATAGCGCGCTCGCGTCCGCGCGCGAATCCGAGGCGCGCCATCGCGCCGGCCGGCCGCTCGGCGCGCTCGACGGCGTGCCGGTGTCGATCAAGGACCACGTCGACGTGGCCGGCATGACCAGCCCGCGGGGGCACGCCCTTGCCGCGGCGACGCCCGCCAAAGAGGATTCGCCGCTCACTGCGCGCCTGAGGGAAGCGGGGGCGTTGATCCTTGGCAAGACCACCATGCCGGAGTTGTCCGTGATCCCGGTGACGCACACGCGCGCCTTCGGTGTGACCCGCAATCCAATCGATCTTTCCCGTTCCCCCGGCGGCTCGAGCGGCGGCGCGGCCGCGGCGGTCGGTGCGGGCCTGTGCACGATCGGCATCGGCTCCGATGGCGGTGGCTCGATCCGCCTGCCGGCGTCTTTCGTCGGGCTGGCCGGGCACAAGCCCACGCTCGGGCGCGTGCCCTACCACCCGGGGCAGACGGATCGCACGGTGGCCGGGCCGCTCGCGCGTAGCGTCCGCGACTGCGCCCATGCGATGAACGCGATCGCGCGGCCCGACGGCCGCGACTGGATGGAGTTGCAGCCCGACCCGGTGGACTACGTCGCGGCGCTCGACGGCGCAAGCCTTGCCGGCCTGCGCATCGCCTACAGTCCGGACTACGGTTACCAGCACGTGGATGACCCGGTTGCGGCGTGCGTGGACGCCGCAGTGGAGGCGATGGCGCGCGCCGGGGCGCGGGTGACGCGCATCGACCGGATATGCGCGGATCCTTTCCGCATCTACATGATCCAGGCAGGGCTGCGCCTGCGCGGCGCCAAACGCAGGCCCGATGACCCGCGCGCCGTGTCCGGGGTCCTCGACTTCGCGGCGACGATCACGCCGGAGGACCTGCAGCACATGTACGACGAGAGGAACCGCCTGGGTGCCGACCTGCTCGCCGTGTTCCGCGACCATGACGTGCTGGTCTCGCCGACCTCACCGGTGCTGGCGCCGGCGGTCGGGGAGTTCTATCCCGACGGCGACACGATGGGGGAGGCCAACCGCAATCTGATCGGCTTCACTTGCCCGCTGAACCTCGTGCACATGCCCGCGATCAGCGTGGACTGTGGCCGCGCCGGCGGGCTGCCGGTCGGCTTGCAGATCGCGGGGCCCCGGTTCAGCGACGCGCGCCTGCTCGCCGCCGCGCACGCCTTCGAGACGCTGGGGCGCTGAGCCATCGATCCGGCCAGGAAGCCCCTCGACGCCATGGCCATGGCGCTGATGGTGCTGCTGTGCCTCGCGTGGGGGCTGGGGCAGGTGGCGACCAAGCTGGCGGCCGAGGGCGTCTCGCTCGTGACCCAGGCCGCGATCCGGTCCGCGGTCGCCACCGTGCTGCTCTTCGCCTGGACGCGCGCGCGCGGCATCCCGCTGTTCGGGCGCGACGGCACGCTGGGCGCCGGGATCCTCGCCGGCCTCCTGTTCGGCGGGGAGTTCGTCTTCATGTTCCTCGGGCTCGCGTGGACCGACGCGGCGCGCATGGTGGTGTTCATCTACCTCAACCCGTGCTTCACCGCGATCGGCCTCGCCTGGTTCGTGCCCGGCGAGCGCATGAACGCCAAGCAATGGGCCGGGGTGCTGGTGGCGTTCGGCGGGCTGGTGCTCGCGTTCGCGGACGGCTTCTTCACCTCGCGCGGCACGCTGCTGGGCGACGCGTTCGGGCTGGTCGCGGGCCTCTTCTGGGCGGCGACCACCGTGCTGATCCGCGCCACGAAGCTCTCGGCCATCAGCGCGGGCAAGACGCTCTTCCACCAGCTCGGCGTGTCCGCGGTATTGCTCGCGGCGCTGGCGGTTGCTCTCGGGGAGCCGGGGGTGACGAAGCTCACGCCGGTGGTCGTCGCGAGCCTGGCCTTCCAGTGCGTGATCGTCGCATTTGCGAGCTATCTCGCCTGGTTCTGGCTGCTCACACGCTACCTGGCCTCGCGCCTGTCGGTGTTCTCGTTCCTCACGCCATTGTTCGGCGTGGCCGCCGGCGTGATCGTGCTCGGCGAGCCGGTCACGGCGGTATTTCTCGGTGCGGCGGTGCTCGTGGGGGCGGGGATCTTCCTCGTCAACAACCCATGATTGTATCTATACAGATACACTATCTGACAGGAGACCGGCTCCCGGAGCCGATCTCCTTAACCTAAAGTCCGTAATTCAGGCCGTCAGGCAAGCGCCTTGCCAACGATCTCGGCGACGTCGCGCGACAATCCTTCGGTCGCCAGGATCCTCTCCAGCGCAGCCTTGGAGTGCGCCTGCCGGCCCGCGTCGAACTTCCTCCAGCGGTCGAAGCACCGCGCCACGCGCGCGGCCACCTGCGGGTTGCGTTTGTCGATCGCGATGACCTGGTCAGCGGCAAAGGCATAGCCGCCGCCGTCGGCGGCATGGAAGCGCACGTGGTTGGCCGCCACGAAGGCGCGGATGAGGGAATAAATCTTGTTCGGGTTCTTGATATCGAAAGCCGGATGCGCCGTCAGGCGCTTCACCTCGGCCAGCGTCCCGGGCAGGCGCGAGGTGGCCTGCACCGCCAGCCACTTGTCGACCACGAGCGGCTCGTCCTTCCAGCGCGTGTAAACCGACTCCAGCGCCAGCGCGCGCTCGGGACAGTCCGTGTTGGCGAGCATCGTCAGCGCGGCCATCGCGTCGGTCATGTTGTCGGCGGCCTCGAACTGCTTCACGCACAGCGCGCGGACCTCGGCGTCGTCGAGTTCCATCAGCACGCCGAGGCAGAGGTTCTTGAGCGAGCGCTTTCCGGCCGAAGCCGCGTCGGGAGAGTAGGGGCCGCTGACGGTCATCGCGCGGTAGGTGCCGAGCAGCTCCGCGCGCAGGGCCCCGGCCAGCTGGCGGCGCAGGCCGTTCCGCGCCGCGTGCAGCGCATCGGGGTCGACCACGTCCATCTGTTCGGCGAGCGTGGTTTCCGAAGGCAGGCCCAGGGCCTCGCTCGCGAACGCGGGATCGCCGGCCGCGTCCTTCAGCACGCGCGCCCAGGCGTCGATGAACGAGCGCGGCGCCGCCTTCGCGCCGCCTAGCAACAGCCCGGTGGCGAGGCGCTGGCCGGCTTCCCAGCGGTTGAACGCGTCCGAGTCGTGCGCCATCAGGTGCGCGAGTTCGGCTTCGGTATACGGGTACTTCGCGATTACCGGCGCCGAGAAGCCGCGCAGGATCGAAGGCACGGGTTCGGCCGGGATGTCTTCGAATACGAATTTCTCTTCGGCGGCTTTCACCGACAGCATCTTCGAGGCGAGGTCCGCACCGTCCGGTCCGACGAGGCCGACGGCGAACGGGATGTGGAACGGCAGCTTGGTCTCCTGCCCCGGTGTGGGCGGGCAGGACTGCTTCACGCTGAGCGTGTAGCGCTTCGCGGCCGCGTCGTACTCGCCGGCTACATCCAGCACCGGCGTGCCGGCCTGGTCGTACCAGCGCTTGAACTGGGTGAGGTCGATGCCGGACGCATCCTGCATCGCGGCGACGAAGTCATCCGTGGTCACCGCCTGCCCGTCGTGGCGCTCGAAGTAGAGGTCCATGCCTTTGCGGAAGAGCTCGGGCCCGAGCAGCGTGTGCTGCATGCGCACGACCTCGGCGCCTGTCTCGTACACGGTCATGGTGTAGAAGTTGCGGATCTCCATGTACGACTGCGGCCGCACGGGATGCGCCATCGGGCCGGCGTCTTCCGGGAACTGCGCGCTTCGCAATTGGCGCACTTCCTGGATGCGCTGCACGGGACGCGAGTACATGTCGGCGCCGTACTCCTGGTCGCGGAAC
>JANNWA010000562.1:0-2117 GCA_031408275.1 Pseudomonadota bacterium | reverse complement strand
CCTAGGGCGAACTTGGTCATGGGGCGTTCCTGGCTTTGATCGGCAGTGGATGGTAACGCGAGGCGGCGCCGGGGTGGAGCGCGAACGCGACTACCCGATGCGTGGACGCGCCACCATCGGCTGCGCCTCGCCATACATCAGCGTCCGCCACAGCCATTCGAGCGGGCCGAAACGGAAGCGCCCCAGCCACCAGGCACTGAACAGCATTTGCGCCGCGTAGACGGCTGCGCCGATCGCAAATGCGTGCGCCGCCCCGAGCCGGCCGAACTGGCCGAGGCCCCAGCCGAAAAAGATAAAGCCGAAAACGAGCGATTGCAGGACGTAGTTGGTGAAAGCCATGCGTCCGATCGGCGCGAAGACGCTCAGCACGCGCCCGGTCACTGGAATCTGCGCCATCAACAACACGGCGGCGCCGTAGCCCGTCGCGAGGGAGAGGATCGCCAGGCGGGAACCTGGACCTGTTCCTGAACTCCCCGCAGCGCCGATTGCGAGGCCGAGAAAGGCTGCGACGGCGAGTTCCCACTTGTACGAGCCAAGGCGCCGCAACAGCCCGGTTCGCCATGCGAGGACGCCGAGCAGGAAAAGCGCAATGGTGCGTGGAAGTATGTAGAGATGCAGGGGAAGGAGAAGGCGAAGTTCGCCCAAACTGAAACGCCAGATGTCGACGAAGCCGCCGTTCGCGTAGATCCGGTTCGCATCAATCACGTGTCGCTGCAGAATTTCGACGCCCGGCCAGGGGGGGATCGACAACTGGAGAGCGGGCATCGCCCCATAGAGCGCCATCATGCCTGCGCATCCGGCGCCAAGCGCCCAGACCGGCGCGCGCAGAAACGGCAGCACGAGAAATCCCGCCAGCGCATATTCGACCAGTATGTCCCCGTTCCAAACAAACAGCAGGTGCGCCAGCCCGAAAAGGAGGAGTGCGCCCATCCTGCGCGCGAGCCAATAGAGCGCCCGCCCGCGCCCCGACAGCCGCTCGTACTGGATCGCGAGACCGACGCCGAACAGGAACGAGAACAGGGCGAGGGCCTTCAGTTCCAGACCGGCAAACACAAAAGCTTCTGCGAACCGGTCGGCGGCCGCCTGCGATGGTTCCACTTGCAGGAACTGCTGAAAGATCGAGACCCGGAACGCCGTGAGGAGGTTCACCGCCATCACCCCGAACAGCGCCACACCCCTGAGGATGTCGATGGATGCCAGGCGATCCTCAGGCGGGACGCCGGAAGGTGCGACCGCACCTGGTAATTTCACGATTGCCCCTTCTGACGTGGCCGTTATTTGCCTCTGATAAGGCCATTATAGGGCGCGCTACCCGGTAGAATTCGCCCTCTCCCGGCACGTTAGGCAAGACCACATGCGCGAACCCACCCCCAGGACCATCCACCTCAAAGACTACACGCCGCCCGCGTTCCTGATCTCCACCGTCGAGCTCGACGTCGAGATCCGCGACGAGGACGCCATCGTGCGTGCCCGGCTCATGGTCAACCGCAATCCGGACGCATCCGACAAGACCGCTCCGCTCGTACTGAACGGCGACGAGCTCGTGCTCCAATCCGTTGCGATCGACGGGAAGAAGCTCGCCGCCGAGGCCTACACGGTCAATGACACGCAACTGACCATCCCGGGCGCGCCCGACAGCTTCAAGCTCGAGACCGTGGTGGTCATCGTGCCGCAGAAAAACACCAAGCTCGAAGGCCTGTACGCGACCAAGGCCGGCTTCGTCACGCAGTGCGAGGCCGAAGGCTTCCGCCGCATCACCTGGTTCCTCGACCGTCCCGACGTGATGGCGAAGTACACGGTCACCGTGCGCGCCAACAAGGAGCAGTACCCGGTGCTGCTGTCCAACGGCAACCTCGTGGGCTCGGGCGAGCAGCGCGGCGGCCGCCACTGGGCGAAGTTCGTCGACCCGCACCCCAAGCCTTCGTACCTCTTCGCGATGGTCGCGGCCAAACTCGAGATGCTCGAAGACGCTTTCGTCACCCGATCGGGGCGCCAGGCGCGCCTCGCGATCTACGTGGAGCCCGGCAAGCTCGATCAGTGCGGCTTCGCGATGCAGTGCCTCAAGAGCTCGATGAAGTGGGACGAGGAGGTGTTCGGCCTGGAGCTCGACCTCGACC
>JANNWA010000561.1:0-15556 GCA_031408275.1 Pseudomonadota bacterium | reverse complement strand
CCTCGCCACAGCCCTTGATGCCAAGCGGGTTGGAGGGGCAGGGTGTCACGGTGGTGTCGACCTTGAAGCTTGGCAAATCATCCGCGCGCGGCATGCAGTAATCCATGAAGCTTGCCGTGACGAGCTGGCCTTCCTTGTCATAGACTGTGCCCTCATGCAGTGCCTGGCCAACGCCTTGGGCGATGCCGCCATGCACCTGGCCCTCGACAATCATCGGGTTGATGATGTTGCCGAAGTCGTCCACCGCGGTGAACTTCTCGATCTTCGTCACACCGGTTTCCGGGTCGATCTCCACCTCGCACACGTACGATCCGGCGGGGAATGTGAAGTTGGTCGGGTCGTAGAACGCGTTCTCGTTGAGCCCCGGCTCCAGTTTATCCAGCGGGTAGTTGTGCGGCACGTACGCCGCGAACGACACCTCGCCGATGGTCTTCTGCTTGTCGGTGCCGGCGACCTTGAACACGCCGCGGTCGTACTCGATGTCGGTCTCGGCCGCTTCCATCATGTGGGCGGCGATCTTCTTGCCCTTGGCGATAATCTTGTCCAGCGCCTTGACGATGGCCGTGCCGCCCACCGCGATCGAGCGCGATCCGTAGGTGCCCATGCCGAACAGGATCTTGTCGGTGTCGCCGTGGACGATGTCCACGCTCTCGATCGGCAGGCCGAGGCGGTCGGCCACCACCTGCGCGAACGTGGTCTCGTGGCCCTGGCCGTGCGAGTGCGAGCCGGTGAACACGGTCACGCTGCCGGTCGGGTGCATGCGCACTTCGCCGGCTTCGAACAGGCCTGCCCGCGCGCCGAGGGCGCCCGCGATGTTCGACGGGGCGATGCCGCACGCTTCGATGTAGGCCGCGTAGCCGAGACCCCGCAGCTTGCCCTTGGCCTCGGAAGCTTTCTTCCTTGCCGCAAACCCCGCCACATCGGCCATCGCGATCGCGGCGGTCAGGGTCGCGTCGTAATCGCCGGTGTCGTACATCAGCGCAACCGGGGTCTGGTACGGGAAGGTCTTGATGAAGTTGCGCCGGCGGATTTCGGCCGGGTCGAGCTTCATCTCGCGCGCGGCCTGCTCGACCACGCGCTCCACCACGTAGGTCGCCTCGGGGCGGCCCGCGCCGCGGTAGGCATCGACCGGCACCGTGTTGGTGAACACCGCGGTGACTTCGCAGTGGACCACGGGCGTCGTGTACTGACCCGCGAGCAGGGTTGCATACAGGATGGTCGGGACGCACGAAGCGAACGTGGAGAGGTACGCGCCCACGTTGGCGGTGGTTTTCACGCGCATGCCGAGGAACTTGCCGTCCTTGTCCATGGCGAGCTCGACCGTGGTCACGTGGTCGCGGCCGTGCGCGTCCGACACGAAGGATTCGCTCCTCTCGCAGGTCCACTTCACCGGGCGGTTGATCTGCTTGGAGGCCCAGGTGACCACCACGTCTTCGGCGTACAGGTAGATTTTCGAGCCGAAGCCGCCGCCTACGTCGGGGGCAACCACGCGCACCTTGTGCTCGGGCAGGCCGAGCACGAAAGCCGTCATCAGCAACCTTTCGACGTGCGGGTTCTGGCTCGCCACGTAAAGCGTGTAGCTGTCGTCGGCGCGGGAGTAGGTGCCGTTGACGGCGCGCGGCTCGATCGCGTTCGGGATCAGGCGGTTGTTGACGAGGTCGAGCTTGGTGACGTGCGCGGCCTTGGCGAACGCCGCGTCGCACACGGCCTTGTCGCCGATCGCCCACACGTAGCAGGTGTTGTCCGGCGCCACTTCGTGCAGCTGCGGGGCGCCCTTGGCGCGCGCCTTGTCGGTCGAGGTCACCGAGGGCAGCACGCCGTAGTCGACCTCCACCAGTTCGGCCGCGTCATGGGCCTGGTCGAGCGTCTCGGCGATGACGACGGCAACCTGGTCGCCCACGTGGCGCACCTTGCCCTGCGCGAGCGAGGGGTGCACGGGTTCCTTCATGGGCTGGCCGTTCACGTCGGTGATCAGCCAGCCACAGGGCAGGCCGCCGACTTTCAAGTCCTCGCCGTCGAACACGGCGATCACGCCCGGCGCCTTGAGCGCCTTGGACTTGTCGACCTTCTTGATGGTCGCGTGCGCGTGCGGCGAGCGCACGAACACGGCATACGTCTGGTGGGGCAGGGTCACGTCGTCCGTGTACTGGCCCGCGCCGGTGAGGAACCGGTAGTCTTCCTTGCGCGTGATGCGTGCGCCGATCAGCGGTGCGTTCATGGTTGTCTCCTGATGTTCTTATAGGTCTACTTCGCCATCGCTTTCGCGCCGGCGGCAATCGACTTCACGATGTTGTGGTAACCGGTGCAGCGGCACAGGTTCCCCTCGAGCCCTTCGCGGATCTCGGTCTCGGTCAGGTCGGGGCGGCCCTTGGCCATGTCGATGGCGTTCATGACCATGCCGGGGGTGCAGAAGCCGCACTGCAGCCCGTGGTTCTCCTTGAAGGCGGCCTGCATCGGGTGCAGCGTGCCGTCGGCCGCGGCGATCCCCTCGATGGTCGTGATGTTCGCGCCTTCGGCCTGCATCGCGAGCATCGAGCAGGACTTCACCGCCTTGCCGTTCATGTGCACTGTGCACGCGCCGCACTGGGCGGTGTCGCAGCCGACGTGCGTGCCGGTCAGGCGCAGCTCCTCGCGGATCAGGGTGACCAGCAGCGTGCGCTCCTCTACGGTTGCGGATGCGGGTTTGCCGTTGACGGTCATGGACACTTTGATGGACATGCGACCTCCTCTTGATTACAGGTTTTGCGAATCGTTTTGGGGTACGGCCGGGTAATGAAGACCAGCTGGATCGCCCGGCGTGAATTCGAGTCGATGCTAGCGCACGCGTAATGCACCCGCAACCGCGAACAACCATTTGTCCGGGAAGGCTTTTTTGTTACGCGCGGATTGTGCGGCGCACCAATCAAAGGGTTGTTCGCTTCCACTCCCCTGTCAGCAGAACGACAGCTGTGCGTAAGTTTTCGGCAAACCCCCGCTGTTAGCGTCCTTTCCCTTCCGCTAGCTGGCATCTCCAATTTTGATCGCTCGCCTACTGATTGCGCTGGTCCTTGCGTCGTGTGCGCCTTGCGGCGCCGCATTTTCCCGCGACCTGAGCCTCGAGCAAGCCGAGCAGTTTGTCGCCCGATCCAACCGCGAGGTGATCGCGGCGCGCCGCGCCGTCGAATCGGCCCAGGCCGGAATCATGCAGGCCGACGTGCGCCCCAACCCGGTCGTGTCCTACAACGCCGCGAGCATCAGCAGCAACCCGGGAGTCGGCGGCGGGTCGCTCAACGAAAAGCGGATGGACAATATTTTCCGCATCGACCAGACGCTCGAGCGAGGCAACAAGCGCGAGCTGCGCGTGAACGCCGCCCAAGGGTTGGAGCGGGCCGCGAGAAACGACTCGCTCGACGTGCTCCGCCAGCAACTGCTCATCGCCCGCGCAGCCTACGCGGATCTCCAGCAGGCCCAGGGCAAGGCGGAGATCCTCGCCGGCATCTCCGAGTTGTTCGGCAAGACCTACTCGGCCGCGCAGGTGCGCCTGAAGGCCGGCGACCTGGCAGCCGCCGACGTGGCGCGCGTGCAGGTCGACTTTGAACGCTCCCAGAACGACCTGCGCGTGGCGCAAGCTGAACTCGCCCGTGCCCGGTTCGCGCTGGCGCAGCTGATGGCCGAAGAGGCGGCGGCCGCGGACCTGCGCGCAAGCGATCCCTGGCCCGCCGTCACCGCGCCCGACGCGACGACCATCCAGCAAGCCATTGCGCAGTACATCGACAGTCGTCCGGACGTGCTCGCTGCCAAGGCGCGCATCGAGGCCACCGACAAGCTGCGGGATCTTGCCCGGAGCCAGAGGACGCGCGACGTCTCGGTGGGCGCACAGTACGAGCGCTACCCTAGTTCCGTGCCGGTCAACAGCATCGGGTTCGGGGTCTCGATCCCGCTGCTGATCGGCAACGACTACTCGGGCGACATCCAGCGTGCCGAGGTGGATCGCTACGCCGCGCTCGATGCGCTGGAGCGCGCGCGCGCCGTGGCGGGAACCGAGATCGCGCGCGCAGCATCCGACCTGCAGGCGGCCGGCGATCGTCGCGCGCGCTTCGACGGGTCGCTGCTGGCCGCCGCGCAGCGCTCCGCCGACGCGGCGGAGTTCGCCTTCCAGCGCGGCGCGACCTCGGTGCTCGAGGTACTCGACGCGCGCCGCACCCTGAGGGCCGTGCAACTCGACGCGCTCGGCGCGCGGGCCGAATACGCCAAGGCCCTCTACGCGTGGCAGGCGAGCCTGCAGTCGGCCGAAGGCCTCCCCCGGCCGGCAATTCAACAGTGAAACGGAACTTCATGCGAATCCCGACCCGCCCTTCGATGCTGCTTGCGTTCGGCCTGCTCGCCGCCGGCTGCAGCGAGCAGGCCGCGCCCCCGGCGGCGCCGCAGGCGAAGTTCGCCGGCAACGGCACCATCGAATTCGCCGCGGGCAGTACCCAGCTCGGGGCGCTGGTGACCGCGAAGGCGGCGCCGCTCAGCGAAACCGCCCATCGCCTCAACGGCCGCATCGTCTGGGACGAGGACCGCACGGTGCGCCTGTTCGCGCCGATGGCCGGCCGGGTGAAGTCCATCCTCGTGAAGCAAGGCGATGCCGTGCGCGCCGGGCAGTCCCTCGCGATTGTGTCCGCGCCCGAGCTCGGCCAGGCGCAGGCCGAGGCCCGCAAGGCCGAGCACGACCTCGTGCTGGCCCAGAAAGGCCTCGCGCGTGTGAAGGAACTGCAAGAGGCCGGCGTGGCCCCGGCCAAGGATCTGCATGCCGCGCAGGCCGACGCCGCGCGCGCCGAGGCCGAGCGGGCTCGCACGGCGGCGCGCATGCAGCTATATGGAGGCGCCGGGGCGAATGCCGCGTCGGGCGCGGTGGACCAGCAGTTCGCGCTGCGCGCGCCGATCGCGGGCGTGGTGGTCGAGCGCAACATCAATCCGGGCCAGGAGCTGCGCCCCGACCAGGGCGGCGAGCGCGGCCTCTTTACGATCTCCGATCCCGCGCGGCTGTGGTTCGTGCTCGACGCCGTGGAGGCCGACGTGCCGATGCTGCGCGTCGGCGCCGAGGTGAAGCTCGCCTCGCCGCTGCTCGGCGACGACGTGGTTCCGGGGCGCATCGCGCACGTGGCCGACTTCGTCGACCCGCAGACCCGCACGGTCAAGGCGCGCGGCACCGTCGACAACAAGGACCGCAGGCTGAAGGCCGACATGTTCGTGACGGGGCTCCTGCGCATCGAATCGACGCCGGGCGTGGTGGTGCCCGCCGAGGCGGTGTTCCTGCGCGGCGACACCTACTTCGTCTTTGTGCAGACGGCGCCCAGCAAATTCGTGCGGCGTGCGGTCAAGATCGGCCCCGCGCACGGCGACACCCAGGTGGTGCTCGAGGGCCTGGCCGCGGGCGAAGTTGTAGTGACCGACGGCGCACTGCTCCTGCAGCGCATGTTGTCCAACGCCCGCTGACCCGGGCCGCCCGATGATCCGCAAAATCGTCTCGTTCGCGCTTTACCAGCCGCTGTTCATCCTGCTCGGCACGGTGCTGTTCATCGGCGCCGGCGTCGTGGCCTTCAACGGGCTGCCCGTTGAAGCCTTCCCCGACGTCACCGACACGCAGGTCACCGTGATCACGCTGTACCCGGGCCGCGCCGCGGAGGAAGTCGAGAAGCAAGTGACGGTGCCGCTCGAGGTGAGCCTGTCGGGCCTGCCCGGCGCGGTGCGCATGTTCGCGCACACCCAGTTCGGGTTGTCGTTCCTGATCATCACTTTCGACGACAAGGTGAACGGCTACTTCGCCCGCCAGCAGGTGGTCGAAAGACTGCGCGAAGTCGACCTGCCGGAAGGCATCAAGCCCGAGCTCGCGCCGTTCTCGACCGCAGTGGGCGAGATCTACCGCTACCGCATGAAGGGCGACAGCCGCTCGCCCACCGACCTGCGCACGCTGCAGGACTGGGTCGTGCTGCGCCAGTTGAAGCAGGTGCCCGGCGTGGCCGACGTGGTGAGCCTGGGCGGCCTCATCAAGCAGTACGAGGTGCACCCCAACACGGCGCGCATGCGCGACTACAAGGTGACGCTCGCGCAGCTCTCGCAGGCCATCGAGCGGGGCAACGCCAACGCCGGCGGCAGCTACGTGGAGCAGGGCCGCCAGCAGTTCCTCATCCGCGGCATCGGCCTGTTCACGGGCCCGGAGGACATCGAGAACGTGGTGGTGGCCGAGAAGGCCGGCGTGCCGGTGCTGGTGCGCGACCTCGCCAAGGTCAGCATCGGCGCGGTGCCGCGCCAGGGCGTGTCCGGGCAGGACGACGAGGACGACGTGGTGACCGGCGTGGTGCTGATGCGCCGTGGCGAGAACCCCTCGGGCGTGCTCAAAGGCGTGCGCGAAAAGATCGACCTCATCAACTCGACCGCGCTGCCCGCGGGGGTCAAGGTGGTGCCGATCTATGACCGCACCTGGCTGATCGGCAAGACCCTGAAGACGGTGTTCACCAACCTGATCGAAGGGGCCCTGCTGGTGTTCATCGTGCTGTGGCTGTTCCTCGGCAACCTGCGCGCGGCGGCCATCGTGGCGGTCACCATCCCGCTCGCGCTGCTGGCGACCTTCATCGGCCTCACCTGGATCGGCGTACCGGCCAACCTGCTGTCCCTGGGCGCCATGGACTTCGGCATCATCGTCGACGGCGCGGTGATCGTGGTGGAGAACGTGTTCCGCAAGTTGTCCGAGGCAAGCCACCACCAGCCCAACCTGGACGAAGCCAAAAGGAAGCACATCATCCTCGACGCAGCCGTCGAAGTCGGCCGGCCGACGCTGTTCTCGATGCTGATCATCATCGCCGCGCACATCCCGATCTTCACCCTCGAGCGGCACGAGGGGCGCATCTTCGCGCCGATGGCCTACTCGGTGGTGTCGGCGCTGGTCGGCGCGCTGATCCTGTCCCTCACGCTGGTGCCGCTGCTGTGCGCGGTGATGCTGAAGAAGAACCTGCCCGAGAAGGAAAACTTTATCGTGCATGCGGCCAAGGGGATCTACGAGCCCGCGCTCGCCTGGGCCTTGAAGCACAAGCGCATAGTGCTCGGCACCGCTGCGCTGTCGCTGGCCGGGTCGCTCGCGCTGGTGCCATCGCTGGGCACCGAGTTCCTGCCCGAGCTGAACGAGGGCGCGGTGTGGGTCAACGTGCAGCTGCCCAATAGCTCGTCGGTGACCGAATCGCAGCAGCTCGCCCGGCGGATCCGGGATGCGATCCGCAAGTCGCCCGAGGTGGCCGGGGTGACTTCAAAGGCCGGCCGCCCCGAGGACGGCACCGACCCCAAGCTCATCTCGATGGCCGAGTTCCTCGTCGACATGAAGCCCGAGGACGAATGGAAGCGCGGGTTCAGCAAGCCCAAAATCCTCGCCGAGATCGAGGCCGAGATCGTGAAGGTGCCGGGCCTGAAGCCCACCTTCTCGCAGCCGATCCGCGACAACGTGCTCGAATCGATCTCGCAGATCGACGGTCAGATCGTGATCAAGCTGTTCGGCGACGACCTCGATGTGCTGCGCGACACGGCCACAGCGATGCTGCGCCAGGTCGAGGGCGTCGAGGGCGTCGCGCGCGCCTTCGTCGACCGGCTCGGCGAGCTGCCGCAGATCCAGGTCCGCGTTGACCGCGCGCGCGCGGCGCGCTACGGCCTCAACGTGGCCGACATCCAGGACGTGATCGAGTCGGCGCTGGGCGGAAAATCCGTCACCCAGATCTGGGAGGGCGAGCGGCGCTTCGCGGTGGCTGTGCGACTGGAGGAAGCCGAGCGTTCGCTCACGCGCATGCAGGGGCTGCTCGTGGCCACGCCTTCGGGCGCCTACGTGCCGCTTTCCGAGGTGGCGAACTTCCGCACCGTCAGCGGCAGCATGAACATCGCGCGCGAGAACGGCAAGCGCGTGCTGGCGATCGGCGTGTTCATTCGTGGCCGCGACATGGGCAGCGTGGTGGCGGACATGCAGGACAAGGTCAATACGGGGATCAAGCTCCCGCCCGGCTACACGGTGAGCTGGTCGGGCGAGTTCGAGAACCAGGAGCGCGCGATGAAGCGCCTGTCGATCATCGTGCCGATCTCGATCCTGGTGATCTTCCTGTTCCTGTTCGACGCGTTCAAGTCTTTCCGCAGCGCGCTGCTGATCATCGCCAACATCCCGCTGGCGATGATCGGCGGGATCTGCGCGCTGTGGGTTACCGGCATCTACCTATCGGTGTCGGCGGTGATCGGGTTCATCGCGCTCTTCGGGCAGGCGGTCCTGAACGGCGTGGTCATGGTGGCCCTCTACAACGAGCTGCGCCAGCACGGCGTGTCCGCGGTGGACGCCGTGATGCGCGGGTCGCTGCTGCGGCTGCGCACGGTGCTCATGACCGCGCTGCTCGCGAGCCTGGGCCTGCTGCCCATGGCGCTGTCGCATGGCATCGGCGCGGAGACGCAAAAGCCCCTCGCGGTCGTGGTGATCGGCGGGCTCGTATCGGCGACCCTGCTGACGCTCTTCGTGCTTCCGGTGCTCTACGTGATTTTCAACCGCGCCCGCGGACACGGAAAAGCGGCGGCCCACCGTGCAGACTGAACGCGAACACCCCGCCCGCCTGCTGATCGTCGAGGACGATGGCAGCCTCGCGGCTGGCCTCGCGGCAGCGCTGGGACTCGAGGGCCACGCCACCGAGCACCTCGAGACCGGCGAGGCCGCGCTCGAGCGCATTGCGCAGGAGCCCTTCGACCTGGTGGTTCTCGATATCGGGCTTCCAGGCATCGACGGGTTCGAGGTGCTGCGGCGCCTGCGCCTCGCGGGCCACGCCATGCCGGTGCTGGTGCTCACGGCCCGCGATGCTGTGGGCGACCGCGTGCACGGGCTGGACCTCGGTGCCGACGACTACATGACCAAGCCCTTCGCGCTGCCCGAGCTGGCAGCGAGGGTGCGCGCGCTGATCCGCCGCGGCCAGGCCGACGCGGGTCCGCGGACCACGCACGGACCGCTCGAGTTCGACCGCCAGGGGCGCCGCGCTTTCCTGCAGGGCGCGCCGCTCGAGCTGGCGGCGCGCGAGTGGGCGGTGCTGCAGATCCTGCTCGAGAAAGTCGAAAAAGTGGTGAGCAAGGAGTCGTTCATCGAGTCGCTCACCAACTGGGAGGAGGAGCTCTCGGCGAACGCGATCGAGGTGTACATCTCGCGCCTGCGCGCAAAGCTGGAGCCCGCGGGCATCCGGATTCGCACGGTTCGGGGGTTTGGCTATATGCTCGAAGAATTCCGGTCAGACTAGACGAGAAGGGGGCTCCGCCCCCCTCAGACCTCCCGGGCGTCTTCGATATCGGTCCAGCAACAGCAATCCGCGAGTTTTCCTGACCCCATGAAAGAGCTTTCCTGGCGCGAGCGCCGTTTCGCTCCCCTGATCTTGCTTGGCCTGGCCTTCTGCGCCGGGTCCGCGGTGCTGCGCATCGTGTTCGCCAATTCCGGCGGCGACCACCAGGCCCTCGGGTTCGGCGAGATCGCAGCGTCCTTCGCGCTCGGGCTGTACTTCGACCTCGCCGCGTACATCTACGCGGCTGTGCCCATCGCGCTGTACCTGCTGTTCGTCCCGGCGGGCATCTTCCACCGCCTCTGGCACCGGCCCCTGTGGATTGCAGCCTGCTGGGCGCTGGTCTTCGGCACGCTGTTCCTGTTCGTGGCCGAGTGGTTCTTCTGGCAGGAGTTCCGCACCCGCTTCAACTTCATCGCGGTGGACTACCTGCTTTACACGCGCGAAGTGATCGGCAACATCCGCGAGTCCTACCCGGTGGGCCCCATCCTGCTGGGGCTTGCCGCGCTCGCCGCGATGATCGTCTGGCTGCTGCGCAACTGGCTGCTCGCCCCGCTGCGTGCCCCGAGCGGTTCGGCCGGGAAATTCCGCCATCGGCTGCTGTGGGCGGTGCCGGTCCTCGTCGCGCCGCTGCTCGCGTTCACGTGGATCGACCGGACGCAGCGCGATTTCTCCGCCAACCCGCTCGCCAACGAGTTGGCCGGCGACGGCCTGTACGAGTTCTTCTCCGCCGCCTATCGCAACGAGCTCGACTACGTGACCCACTACGCGAGCCTCGACCCCCTGAAGGCGCGCGAGCTGCTGCGCGCGCGGCTTGAAACGCCGCACTCGAAGCTAGCCAGCGCCAACCCCGGCGACCTCACGCGCATCGTCAAGTACCCCCGCGACGAGAAGCGCCTCAACGTGGTGCTGGTTTCGGTGGAGAGCTTCTCCGCCGACTACATGGCGAAGTTCGGCAACACCAAGGGCATCACCCCGCGCATGGACGCGCTGGCCGACAAGGGCCTGCATTTCACCCAGCTCTATGCGACCGGCACGCGCACCGTGCGGGGCCTGGAAGCGCTTGCGCTCGCCTATCCGCCCACGCCCGGCCAGTCGATCGTGAAGCGCCCGCACAACGAGGGCATGTTCACGATCGGGGGAGTGTTCGCCTCCAAGGGCTACGACGTGCGCTATCTCTACGGCGGCTACGCGTACTTCGACAACATGCGCGGATTCTTCGAGGGCAACGGCTACCTGGTGGAGGACCGCACCGTGATCCCCAAGGAGAAGATCCACCACGAGAACATCTGGGGCGTGGCCGACGAGGACCTCTTCACCCTGGCGCTGGAGCGGGCCGACAAGTCGCACGGCCGCGGCCGGCCGTTCTTCCAGCACGTGATGACCACCAGCAACCACCGGCCCTTCACGTACCCGGAGGGCCGCATCGACATCCCGTCCAAGACCAACCGCGACGGGGCGGTCAAGTACACGGACTGGGCGATCGGCGACTTCCTCGACCGGGCTGCGAACCACGCCTGGTTCGACGACACGATCTTCGTGATCGTGGCCGATCACTGCGCCTCGAGCGCGGGCAAGAGCGACGTGCCTATCAACCGCTACCTGATCCCGATGGTGATCTACGCGCCCAGGCACATCCAGCCACGCAGGATCGACCGGCTGATGAGCCAGGTCGACGTCCCGCCGACGATCCTCGGCCTGCTCAACTTCGCCTACACCAGCCAGTTCCTCGGCTACGACCTGTTCGACCTCGAGCCCGGCCGCGAGCGGGCCTTTGTGTCCACTTACCAGGAACTCGGCTTTATGCGCGGCGACGAGATGGCTATCCTGCGGCCCGGCAAGCGCGTGACTGTCGTCAAGCCCGACCCGCGCGACGGCTCCGCAGTGGCGGCCAAGGCCAACCCGGCGTTGTCCGACGAGGCGATCGCCTGGTACCAGTCGGCCTCCGCGCTCTTCGGCGAACATCGCGGCGAGCATCGCAGCAGGCAGCAAAAGGGGCGCTGAGCGCTTGCAGCGGCCCGGCGCCGGACGCAGGGCTTGCCGCGGGGCTATCATTCGGCCGTTGAAACCACGCAATAGAGACCCGGAATGCGCATTCTCATAGTCGAAGACGACGCCTCGCTCGCTGCGGGCATCGCCCGGATCCTCGAGGCAGAGGGATTTGCCGTCGACGTGATGAGGACCGGCGAGCACGCCGCCATGGCCGCGCGCCAGGAGAGCTTCGACCTGGTGATCCTCGACGTGGGGCTGCCGGGCATCGACGGGTTCGAGGTGTTGAGGCGCCTGCGGGCCGAGGGGCGAGCCATGCCGATCCTGGTGCTCACCGCCCGCGACGCGCTGGACGACCGCGTGCGGGGACTCGACCTCGGCGCGGACGACTACATGGTCAAGCCTTTCGCGATGCCGGAGCTGGCCGCGCGCGTGCGCGCGCTGGTCCGGCGCGGCCAGTCCCATTCGGGGCCCCGCATCGTGCACGGGCCGCTGGTGCTCGACACCAGCGCGCGCCGCGCGACGCTGGGCGGGGAGCCGCTCGAGCTTGCGGCGCGCGAATGGGCCGTGCTCGAGGTGCTGCTCGCGCGGGTCGAGAAGATCGTCAGCAAGGAGTCCATCATCCAGGCGATGGCGAACTGGGGCGAGGAGCTGTCGCTCAACGCGATCGAGGTGTATGTGTCCCGCCTGCGCGCCAAGCTCGAGCCGGCGGGCGTGCACATCCGCACGGTGCGCGGCTTCGGCTACATGCTCGAGGACTATAAGGCGTCCTGATGGCCGGGAGTCTGCGCGTCAACCTGCTGCGGTTGCTGATCCCGCCGGTGGCCGCGATCCTCGCGGTGGGCTCGATCGCCGCGTACTACCTGTCGATCGACCCTGCGGCGGACGCCTACGACCAGTCGCTGATCAACACGGCCATTGCCCTTTCCGAACGCATCCGCATGCAAGAGGGCGCGCCGGTATTCGACCTGCCCAGCGCGGCCGAGGCGGTGGTGCGCGCCGACAAGTACGACAAGATCTACTACGCGGTGCTCGACGCGAAGGGCCGCGCCGTCGCGGGCGATCAGGAGATCCCCCTGCCGCCGCCGGGCCTGCGCCCGGAGGACGGCGTGATCGCCTACGACGCGGAATATCGCGGGGGCAGGATCCGGGTCGCGGCGCTGCGGGTCCCTTGCGGCGAGGGGAACTGCACCGTCAAGGTGGCGGAGACCACGATCAAGCGGGACCGTCTCGCGCGCGACATCCTGATCGGCAGCGTGCTGCCGCAGGCACTCCTTGCCGTACTGACGCTTGCGCTGGTGTGGTTCGGCGTCACGCGCGGCCTCGCGCCGCTGGCGCGGCTGTCAGGCGAGATTCTCGAGCGCTCGCCGCGCGACCTGCGGCCGATCAACGAGCGCGGCGCGCCCACCGAGGCCAAGCCCCTGGTCGCCGCGCTGAACAAGCTGTTCGACCAGGTGGACGAATCGAACCGCAACCAGCAGCGGTTCCTCGCCAACGCCGCGCACCAGCTGCGCACGCCGCTGGCCGGCCTGCAGGCGCACACCGAGCTTGCCATGGCGCAGCCCGTGCCGGAGGCCTGCCGGGCCGAGCTGGAATACGTGCACAGCGCGACCATCCGCACCGCGCGCCTCGCCAACCAGCTGCTCGCGCTGGCCCGCGCCGAGCCCGGTGGCAGCCGCCCGGCGGAGTTCGTGCGCGTGGACCTGCGCCAGGTCGTGGAGGAGTGCGCCGACGAATGGGTGCACCGGTCGCTTGCGAAGGACGTGGACCTCGGGTTCGACATCGCCGCGGCCAGCGTGTCGGGCGACGCCTTCCTCCTGCGCGAGCTGCTCGTCAACCTCATCGGCAACGCGGTCGAGTACACCCCGGCCGGGGGGCACGTCACCGTGCGAACCGGGAAGGCCGACGACGGGGGCGCTTTCCTCGAAGTCGAGGACGACGGTCCGGGCATCCCCGTCGCGGAACGCGAGCGGGTGCTGGAGCGCTTTTACCGGCTGCCGGGCACCGCGGGCACCGGGAGCGGGCTGGGCTTGGCAATCGTGCGCGAGATCGGACTTGCGCACGGGGCCCGCGTCGAGATCGTCGATGGGCAGGGCGGGCAGGGCTGTCGCGTGCGCTTGATATTGCCGGCCGCCGCCCCAATATCAAAGGCAGCGGCCTGACCCATCTGCTTGACCCTTCGAGGGGCGTCCTCTACCCTCAAGGCATGACCTCAGTTTGCAGGAGCAGCACATGGATAGCGTAGACATCGAAGTCCTCAGGAGCGCGCAGAAGTGGATGGCCGACGGCCACCGCGTGACGCTCGCGACGATCGTCAAGACCTGGGGCTCGGCCCCGCGCCCGGTGGGTGCCTTGCTCGTCATCCGCGACGACGGCCTGGTTTCGGGCTCGGTTTCCGGTGGATGCGTGGAAGACGACCTGATCGAGAAGGTCAAGGCCGGCGGGCTCGCCAAGGACAAGCCGGCGGTCACCACTTACGGCGTCACCAACGAGGAAGCCAACCGCTGGGGCCTGCCGTGCGGCGGCACGCTGCAGCTCGTGTTGGAACCCCTCTCGGCGGCAAGCGGCGTCGCCGAACTGCTCGAGATCATCGGCAAGCAGCAGCTCGTATCGCGGCGCCTCGAGATCGACACAGGCAAGGTCACGCTCACTGCCGGCAAGTGGTCCGACATGCTCGAGTTCGACGGCAAAGTGCTCGCCACGGTGCACGGGCCGCGCTGGCGGCTGGTGCTGGTCGGCGCGGGACAGCTGTCGAGGTACCTCGCCGAGATGGCGCGCATGCTCGACTACCAGGTGGTGGTGATCGACCCGCGCGAGGAGTACTACACGGGCTGGGACATGCCGGGGCTGGAAGTGAACCGCGGCATGCCGGACGACGTGGTCGTCTCGCTCAACATGGACGGCCACAGCGCGGTGGTGGCGCTGACCCACGACCCCAAGCTCGACGACCTCGCGCTCATGGAGGCCCTCAAGTCGCCCGCGTTCTATGTTGGCGCGATCGGCTCCAAGAAGAACAACGACTCGCGCAGGAAGCGCCTCGAGGAATTCGACCTGTCGGCCGACGAGATCGCGCGCCTGCACGGGCCCGTGGGCCTGTACCTCGGCTCGAAGACGCCGCCCGAGATCGCGCTTGCCATCCTCGCCGAGATGACCGCGGTGCGCTACGGCGTGCCGAACGTCGGCTGGGCCGCCAAGGAGAAGGCGCGCTTCGCGGCCTCGGCCTGCGAAGTGGCGCCCGTCACGCCCGCGGCGACGCCTTCGACTTGAGCGAAGTCGTCGGGATCCTTCTCGCCGCGGGGTCCGCGAGCCGGTTCGGTTCCAACAAGCTCCTCCACCCGCTGCTCACCGGCGTGCCCATCGCGGTCACGGCGGCGCGCAACCTCAGGGCGATCCTGCCGCGCTGCGTGGCCGTCGTGCGCCCGGGCGCGGACGAACTCGCCGGGCTGCTGCGAGCCGAAGGGCTGGAAGTCGTGGTGTGCGCAAACGCCGACGAAGGCATGGGCGCGAGCCTCGCCTGCGCGGCTGCAGCCGCCGGGGAGGCGGGCGGCTACATGATCGCGCTGGCCGACATGCCCTACATCCGCGCGAGTTCGCTGGCGGCGATTCGTGATGCGATCGCGGGCGGCCCGGCGCTGGTGGCGCCGTACTTTCGCACGCATCGCGGCCACCCGGTCGGCATTGCCGGGCGGTTTCGGGCGGAACTGCTGGCTGCGTCGGGCGACGAGGGTGCGAAGAAGTTGCTCGAGAGGCACGCCGCCGAACTGGTGAAGATCCCGATCGGCGACCCGGGCGTGATCCGCGACGTGGACACCCCGGCTGACTTGGCGCCGCCGCTGGGGGTCTAGGCGGGCTGCACCCGCGCCGTTACTGCTCCTTCACCGCAAACACCGGCACCGCGCTTGCCTTGCCCTTGAACCGCACTTCGCCAAGCGGCTCCGTCGGTAGCCGGCCGTCCAGGGCGGCCTGGGTGTCCCCGTCCATGAGGATGCTGCGCCCGGCTTCCTTGGTGTGGGCCTCGAGCCGCGCCGCTAGGTTCACCGTGTCGCCGATGCAGGTGTAGGTGGCGCGCGTTTGGGTGCCGGTGTAGCCGGCCACCACGTCACCCGAAGCGATGCCGATGCCGATGCGGATCGGCTGTTTGCCGGACGCTTCCCGCTCCTGGTTGAAGAGGCCGATCATCTCCACCATGCCGAGGGCCGCGCGCACGGCGGCCAGCGGCGGCTCCGCCACCGGCAGGGGCGCGCCGAAGATCGCCATCAGCCCGTCGC
>JANNWA010000560.1:0-5313 GCA_031408275.1 Pseudomonadota bacterium | reverse complement strand
ATTACGTCGAGGGCTACGGCATGACCGAAACCATCTCGCAGACCCACATGAACCCGCCCGGACGGCCGAAGAAGCAATGCCTGGGCATCCCTGCATTCGACACCGAGTCGCATATCATCGATCCCGATACGTTCCGGATCCTGCCGCCCGGCGAATCGGGTGAGATCGTGGTGCGCGGCCCGCAGATGCTGGTGGGCTACTGGAAAAAGGAAGCCGCCTATCGCGAGTCGTGGGTGGAGATCGACGGCAAATCCTTCTTTCGCACCGGCGACCTCGGGCGCATGGACGAAGACGGCTACTACTTCATCTCGGACCGCCTGAAACGAATGATCAACGCAGCCGGCCTAAAGGTCTGGCCCGCCGAGGTGGAGGCCGCGATGTACCGGCACCCCGCGATCCGCGAGTGCTGCATCATTGCTTCGCCCGACGCACGCAAGGGCGAGGTCGTCATGGCCGTGGTGGTGCTGAAGCCCGAGGCCGCCGGGACGACCGGCGAGGCGATCACCGAATGGATGCGCACGAAGATGGCAGCCTACAAGGTGCCACGCAGGGTACAGTTCGTCGACGTCTTGCCGCGCACGCCCTCGGGAAAGATCCAGTGGCGTTCCCTGCAGGAACAGGAGTTCGCGGCCGTGAAGAGCTCCCCTTCCCGTAAATGACACGACGCGCACGCGAGGAGAGACAGATGCGATTCCTGGCTGTGCTACCCATCCTGCTTTTCCTGGCGGGCTGCGCCATCACGTACAAGCCTTCGCCGTTCTGGGGTGCGGGCGGGTACTCGAGCAAGGACATCAACGCCAATACCGTCAGCGTGAATTTCCTGGCCGGCCGGGGCGGCGCCATGGATACGGCGAAGACTTTCGCGCTCTATCGGTGCGCCGAGATCACGCTCGAGAAAGGCTTCGACTGGTTCCGCGTCAAGGAAGGCGGCGTGCGCAGCCAATCAGGCGGCTATGGGCCGCACACCTCCGCAACCTACGTGATCGAGATGTTCAGGGGGACGCCCCCGGCTACGCAACAGCACATCGGCGCCGAGCAAGTGTATTCCGCGCGGGCGCTGAAGGCCCTCCTCGAGCCCAAGATCGTGAGGGAAGGCCAGCCCTCCCCAGCCGCCGCCAGCGAAGACCCGGCCACGAAACCGAGCCAGCTCAGCCAGTCCACCCGGATCAGGATGGCCGTCGAAGGCCAGGGGCCCCGGATCGTCGATCCGGCCGTTGGCAGGGCCGAGGCGTCCCCCACCAATCCGCCCACGCAATTGCCGCCCGGCAAGGCCGACGCCATCAACAACGTCGAGGCAGTGCCCCTTGTCAACGAGCGCGGCAGGCAGGGCTACCGCGAATGGCTGGGAAAGGCTTTCCCGCGCGCTTTCGTGATCGCCGAAAACGGCAGCTGGAACTCGACCTGGGGAACCAGTCCGCGCAACGCCTCCGACCCGAAGGACCCGGCCGAGCGGGCGATTGCGCATTGCCTGCGGCGCGGAATGAAGAACTGCAGACTGTACGCCGTCGACGACCGCATCTTATGGAGCCAGGAATGAACATCGGCATGCTGATTTTCCCCGACATGACCCAGCTGGACTTCACCGGCCCGTACGAGGTCTTTGCGCAGTTGCCGGGATGCCAGGTCAAGGTCATCGCGAAGTCGCTCGAGCCGGTTGCCGCCAAAGGCGGGTTGCGGTTCCTTCCCGACACGACGCTCGAGACCGCGCCGCAGCTCGATTTGGTGTTCGTGCCGGGCGGACCGGGAACGGGCGCGCTGCTGGAAGACCGCGAGGTGCTCCAATTCCTGCGGCGCCAATCGAAGGACGCCCGGTACGTCACGTCCGTGTGCACCGGCGCACTGGTGCTCGGCGCGGCCGGCTTGCTCAAGGGATACCGCGCGACCACGCACTGGTTGTCGCTCGAGCTCCTGCCGGTGTTCGGGGCGACGCCCATGCCTGACCGGGTGGTGACCGACCGAAACCGCATCACTGGCGGTGGGGTCACGGCGGGGATCGACTTCGCGCTCACCGTTGCGGCCGAGGTGGCCGGCGCGGACAAGGCCAAGTCGATCCAGCTGCTGATCGAATACAACCCGGCACCGCCGTTCGCCTGCGGCCATCCGGATACCGCCGACGGGAGTATCGTGGCGAATGTCCGCGCCGCAATGGCGCCGCTGCAGGAAAAGCGCCTCCAACTCGCCAGGCGCGCGGCGCAATTGTTCTGCTGATTTCAACCAGGGAGAAGAATAGTGAGAGCACTCAACCTCTTCATCGCCGCGCTGGCCCTCGCCAGCGCCTCCGGCTGCGCCACGCTCACCTCGAGCGAGATGCAGGTCGTCTCCCTGAACACGAAAACCGTCGACGGCAAGCCCGTGGACAAGGTCAAGTGCACCCTGCGCAACGACAAAGGCGCATGGGAGTCGATGAGCCCCGGATTTGCGAGCGTGCGCCGCTCCAACGAGGACCTGATGGTCGAATGCAAGAAGGAAGGGGTCGCTGACGGGTTCCTGCGGGTCATTTCGCGCGCGGCAGGCGGCATGTTCGGCAACATCATCTTCGGCGGCGGGATCGGGGCCATCATCGACCACAACAAAGGCACGGGCTACAACTACCCGGACGACCTCCCCGTCAAGATGGGCGCCTCGACCACAGTGGACAAGAAGGACGAGCAAGCGCCGTCAGCGCAGCGATCGGCCGCGCCGCAAGGCGGCACGGCCGCACCCGCGGACAACCTGGGGTACCCGCAGGGCACGAGCGGCACCGGATCCGGGTTCGGCGGTCGCCCGCGGCAATAGACGCCGCCCCAGCCGCATTCCGACTGCGAGGTTCCGTCGTATAAATTTCTTTATTTGACATTACAACTGCCTTGAAGCCCGCTCCGGGTATGTTCTTATCGAAGTAAATGTTCATGTTTAGAACCATCGCCCGGGATATCGTCAAGCTCGGCTGGCCGGTACTCATCGGCCAGCTGGCGGTCATGATCAACGGCGTGATCGACACCGTGATGGCCGGCCGGCTGGGCGCCGCGGACCTCGCGGCGGTGGGGATCGGGGCGAGCATCTACATCAGCGTGTTCGTGACCCTGATGGGCGTACTGATCGCGCTCACGCCCGTGGTCGCCCAGTTGTACGGCGCGCGCCGGTACGCCGCGATCGGCGAGGAGGTGCGCCAGAGCCTCTGGCTGGGGACCTTCCTGACTGCGGTGGCCTTCGTGCTGATCTACTTCCCGGACCCGTTCCTGGCGCTTGCGCAGGTGGCGCCGGACGTGGAGGTGAAAACCCGGCAATACCTCTCCACGATCGCGCTCGGCGTGCCGGCGATGCTGATGTTCCGCGTGTTCTACTCCTTCAGCACCGCGGTGTCTCGGCCGCGGGTGATCATGACGCTGAATCTGGTGGGCCTGGCCCTCAAGATCCCACTCAACCTCGTGTTCATGTACGGGCACCTGGGCATGCCGGCGCTGGGCGGCCCGGGCTGCGCCTATTCGACCACGATCATCGCCTGGGTCACCGCGCTGGCTGGATGGGCTTACTGCTGGCGGGCGGCGGAGTACAAGCCCTACGGCGTGTTCTCGCGCTGGTCGTGGCCCAACTGGCGAGAGCAGGTGCGCCTGCTGCAGATCGGCCTGCCGATCGGGTTCACGTTCCTCGTCGACGTCACCTCGTTCACGTTCATGGCTTTGTTCATCGCGCGCCTCGGCACGGTGAGTTCGGGCGGCCACCAGGTGGCGGCGAACTTCACCGCGCTCCTCTACATGATGCCGCTGGCGATGGCGAGCGCGGCGGGGGTCCTGGTCGGACAGGCGATCGGCGCCGGAGACCTGCGGCGCGCCCGGCTCACCGGGCTCATGGGAATCGCAGGCGGGTTCGGCCTGGCGTGCGCCGTCGGGCTTGCGGTGTGGTTCGGGCGCGACGCCATCGCCGGGCTGTATACGGCGGACGCAGAGGTGCGCGCGATCGCGGCCACGTTGCTTGCCTTCGTCGCGTGCTACCACCTGTTCGACGCGACTTCGGCGATCGCGGTCAGCGTGCTGCGCGGCTACAAGAAGACCTTCGTGCCCATGCTCTGCAACATCGTGGCCCTGTGGGGACTGGGCCTGGGCGGAGGCTATGTGCTGGCTTTCGGGCACGCGGGCGGCACGCCGCTGGGTGCGCCCGGATTCTGGGTGGCCGCGACGGCTGGCATGGTGGCCGGCAGCGTGCTGATCACGCTTTACTTCCTCGTCGTGAGCCGCGCGAAAATCGGGGTGAGAGTCGCTTTTTCGCGAAAAGTCGACTCTGACCCCACTTAAAGGACGAGCGTCGACTTCTCCGCGGGCGCGTCGCACTCGACTCCGCCGCCGAGCTGCGCGACCCGGGCGCGCGTCTCGTCGAGCTTGCGGTCGATGTCGTCGTCCGACTGGTCCGGATCGTGGTGGAAGAGATGCAGGCGCTTCACCCCGGCACGCACCGCGAGGTCGGCGACCTCGCTCACGCAGGAGTGACCCCAGTCGACCTTGGACGGGTATTCGTGATCCCGGTAGGTCGTGTCGGTGATCAGCACGTCCGTACCGCGCACGAAGTCGGTGAGCCGCTCCAGGTAGCGCTGGTCGCGGCGCGGGTCGGTCGGCAGGTAAAGCTCGTTGTCGGTGATGTAGCAGACCGAGCGCCCGTGGCAGGTCACCTTGTAGCCCAGGCAGGAGCCCGGGTGCTTGAGCAGCATGGTCTCGACCTTCACCGCGCCGAAATCGAGGGCCTCCTCGCGCAAGTCGCGAAATACCAGGTGGGCGCCGAACTCGCGGATGGTGACCGGGAAATACACCCCTTCCATCTGCGCGCCGATCGCGCGCGCGATCGTCAGGTCGCCCTGGTAGGGACCGTAGAGCTCGACCTGGTTGCCGCGCACATAGAGCGGCGCGAAGAACGGCACGGTATTGATATGGTCCCAATGCGTGTGCGAGATGAAAATCCGGCCCGAGAAGCGCTGTCCGCCCGACGACATGATCTGGTCGGAGAGCTGCTT
Organism: Pseudomonadota bacterium; assembly: GCA_031408275.1. Lineage (GTDB taxonomy): Bacteria > Pseudomonadota > Gammaproteobacteria > Burkholderiales > SG8-39 > SZAS-79. Next base: position 332 of record JANNWA010000560.1, on the reverse strand, counting down.
GATGCCCGAGCCGCAGTCGAACACATAGAGCGGCTCGCCGCCGATCTCGATGCTCACGCAGGAGGTGTTACCGCCGCGCCTGAGCGTGCGCGGGCCCGGCACCGGCAGAGTGCCGTGCACGCCCCAGTAGGTCAGCGCCATCTGGTTGGACACGAACTCGTTGATCGACGCCATCATCGTGTCCGGATTGATCGGCTTGACGATGTAGCCGTCGGCGCCGAGCTCCCGGGCGCGGCGGCGGTCGAAATCGTAAGACTTGGCCGACAGCACCACGATCTTCATTTCCGCGAGATCGGGCCGGCGGCGCAGCTCGCGGCACAGCTCGAAGCCGT
>JANNWA010000559.1:0-9007 GCA_031408275.1 Pseudomonadota bacterium | reverse complement strand
CGATGTTCCACACCCGTCTTGAAGTCGTGCCGTCAGAGTAGCGGAAGTCCTCGTCCAGCGTCAGCGTGTCGCCGGCCACCTTGCCGCGAATCTCCACGACGAAGCGCTTTACCACCCGGTTCGATCGGTCGGTGAACATGCCCCAGCCGTCGACGGTGCCCTCGAAGTAGCGGAACAGGTCGAGGGTGGGCTTTTCCGCCTTGTACGCGTCGGGTCCTATGGATGTGCAGCCGGTGACCAGCAGAATGGCCAGGGCGGCGAGCAGGGTGCGGATCATGCGGGGACTCCTCTTTGACGCGTGCCCGGACCGGACGTGGACCAGAGCACGACAGCTGCGGCGAGTTTCAGCGCGCAGGGCAACATGCAGTACGCGAAGTAAAGCGGGCGCACCGTGCCCGGGTCGCCGGGCGCGTATCCGAGGACGGCGAGCAAGGGCAGGGCGAGCCCGGCGGCGAGCGCGAGGTTCAGCTTGGTGGCAAGGGTCCACAGTCCGAAGTAGGCGCCGGCGCGCGACTCGTGCCCGCCCGTGCGCAGCGTGTCGGCAAGCATGGCCGGCGGCAGGGCCAGGTCGGCACCGAGGGCGAGGCCCGAGAGAACGCAGACCACGCCGAATCCCGCGAGGTCGTTGTTGCCCAGTACGAATGCGCCGCTGAAGGCTGCGATGGCGAGGAGCATCGCCGCTAACCAGGCCGCGGGCTTGCCGATCCGCCGCGAAATCGCCACCCAAAGCGGCAGGCTGGCCGCCCCGGCGACGAAATACAGTGCGAGGTACAGCCCGGCCAGGTGTGGCGCCCCCAGTACGTCGTCGATGAAGAACAGCACCAGTGTGGCCGGCAGCGCGCTTGCGATGCCATTCAGGATGAAGACCGCAAAAAGTGACCTGAAACGGGGATTCGCCAGCGGCGCGATCATCGCGGTCACGCTCAGGGCGTGCCGGTGCGGCATGTCCGGCGGACGCGGGGCGGCAAACAGCAGAATCGCGGCGCAGGCAAAGGTAGTGGGAATCAGGGCGACGCTGAAAAGCGCAAGCCCGTCCCCGAGGTTGGCGGCGAGCAGCGGCGGCAGCGCGCTTGCCAGGACAACGCCTGCGATGCCGAATCCTTCGCGGAATGCCGTGACGCGGGTACGTTCGTGGTCCGTTGTCCCAAGCAGCGCGCCCCAGGCCAGGTAGCTGATCGACACCAGGCTGTAACCCAGGTAAGCCGGCACCAGCGCGACAGACAGCCAGAGCCAGAGAGCCGTCCCGTCGCGCGGGGGATTGAACGCCATCAGGACGCCGCACGAGAGAAACACCGTGCCGAGCGCAATCAGGAGTCGCGGACGCTGGAGGCTGTCATTCAACGCGCCGAGAAGGGGATCGACGAGCGCGTCAGCGAGTCGCGCCGCCAGCAATACCAATCCAAGGACCGCGAGGTTCATGCCGAGCGCACCGCCGTAGAGGTTGGGCAGGTGCACATAGATTGGGAGCGCGGCCGTGGCGAGTGGCAGCCCGAGGATGCCGTAGGCGGTGAGTCGGCCTGCGCCGAGCCTGTCCCCCGGCGGGGCAACAGTCATCACCCTTCCCCGAGGAGCGCGGCGCGAAGGGCCGGAGCGCTGGTCTGCGGATGAAGCCAGATCGAGAAGAAGGCGCGCGAGAATTCGCCGCCGGCGATCGTGCCGAGGGGCCGGCCGTCGTGATAGAACCTTGCGCCTTCTCCCGGAACGTTCAGGCCCACCAGGGTCGTTCCCTTCGAAACGTCGGGAAACAGGCTCGCCATCGCCGCTCCCCAGGCACGCAATTGCTCCGGTGTGCCGACTCCCAGGTTTCTCATTTCCTCGACCGAACGCTCGGCGATCGCGGTTCCTTTCAGGGTGCGGGAGTAGCGAAGCGCTATCGCAAATGGCTGGCTGGGATCCGGCGGCCCGCTGCGCGACCAGAGTGTAGCCGCGTATACCTCCAGGCCAAACCAGCGGAAGGTCCCCGCGCCCCGCTGCTTGAGCCCGGGGGCATCCGCGGCCACTGCCTGGGGCAACGCCTCCTGGGCCAGCGCGTGGCATGCGAACGCCGCCGCCAACAGGAGCGCGGCGAAGCGCCTCATTGCTTCACGAGGGTGAACTGCATGACGTCGGTCGAGCCGCTCGCAAAGCCCGCTTCGCAGTAAGCGTAGTAGAACTCCCACATGCGCATGAAGCGCTCGTCGAAGCCCAGGGCGCGGACTTCATCCGCTTTGGCAAGGAACCGCTCCCGCCAGAGCGACAGGGTGCGACCGTAGTCCGGGCCGAAGCTGAACTCTTCCTCGACCTCGAACCCCGCCTGCAGGGCGAGTGCCCGGAACCGCGCAGGACTGGCAAGCATGCCGCCGGGAAAAATGTACTTCTGGATGAAATCGCTGCCTTTGCGGTAGCGCTCGAACAGTTCATCGTCGATCACGATCGCCTGGATCACCGCCTTGCCGCCGGGCCGCAGGGTCGAGGCCACCTTGCCGAAGTATGCGGGCCACCACCGTTCGCCCACGGCCTCGAACATCTCGATGGAAACCACGGCGTCATAGGTGCCGGACTCGTCGCGGTAGTCGCGAAACTCGATCGCCGTGCTATCGGCATGGCCGAGCGACAGGAGGCGAGCCCGTGCGTACTCCAATTGCTCGCGCGAAAGCGTGAGGCCGGTCACCCGGCACTTCTCGGCGGCAGCAAGTTCGGCGAACCCGCCCCAACCGCAGCCGATCTCCAGGATGTGCGTACCCGGGGCGGGGGCGATCTGGTCAAGGATGCGCTGGTACTTGGCGCGCTGCGCGGACTCCAGCGACTGCGACGCGTCTTCGAACAAGGCGCTCGAGTATGTCATCCCGGGGTCAAGCCAGAGCGAATAGAAGTCGTTGCCCAGGTCATAGTGCGCGGCAATGTTCCGCCGGCTCCCCGCCCGCGTGTTCGAGCGCAACGCGTGCGCAATGCGGTGGATCAGCCGTCCCGCCAGGCTCCCGTACATCGGGGCATCGAGGGCCTTGCGGTTGGCGGCCAGCAGTGACAGGAGCGCAGGCAGGTGCGGAGAGTGCCACTGCTGCTCGAGGAAGCCTTCCGCAAAACCGATGTCGCCGTCGCGCAGGATACGCCCGAAGGCGCGCCAGTCGTGGAATGCGATCTCGGCTTCGGCGCCGCCCGGTCCGAAAGCGAGGCGCGCGCCGGAAGGCAGCTCCACGTGCAGGCGCCCGGTGTCGATGCGTTCGAGGAAGCGTAGCGCCAGCCGCGCCGCGAGGGGCGCGCTTTTGCGCTGCGAAGTTGATGCGCCTTTGGCGCCAATGGAAGATGCGGTCGAGTTCATCGGGTGAGGTCCTCCAGCGGAGGCGGGGGTTTGGAAAAGAAGGGGACGCTCTTGGCCCACAGCCTCAGGGCCTGCCAGTGGATCCGGACCATGACGCCGAGCGTCATCAGCGGGTGGCTCGCGAATGCATGCAGCACGCGGCGCGCCGAGAGCGGCAGCGGACGGCCGGAAATGGCCGTGAGCAGCAGCGGGCCCGAGTCGTCGCTGTAATCGATGCGCGCCAGCCTCACGCCGCCTGAGTTCACGAACCGGAAGGCATATGCGCCGGCCACCTGGAAAAAAGGCGAGACGTGGAAAACCTTGCGGGCGTCGAGCGCCTCGTCATCCCCGATCGGGCGTCCGTCCGGGTGCGCCAGAAGGTACGCGTGGCACTCGCCGAAGGTGTTGCTGACCTCCGCGAGGATGGCCCGCAGGCGCCCGTCGCGGCCGTGGCAGAACCAGAAACTCACCGGGTTGAAAACATACCCGAGCACGCGGGGGAAGCACTGCAGCCAGACTTCGCCGTCTGCAGTCGCAATCCCCTCCCGCGCCAGCAATGCGCGGATCCAGGCGAGCGGGTGCGTGCCGTCGCGTGCGCCATGGTCGCGAAAATGCAAACTCGCGAGGTTGAACCGGTTAAGCGAAAAGAACGCGTTCTGTGTCGACTCGAGAGCGGACAAGGGGAGGCGCAGGAAAAACAGCCGGTAGGTGAAGCGGTGCTCCACCGGGCGCAACCGGCGATGCATGACTCTGCCCAAGACGAGTTCGGCTGACATGGAAGGGGTTACGCAGCTCGCTTCAGGGGCGCAAGTGCAGCGGACTGGGTCCACGGCGCCTCGATTCCGAAGGCGCGCGCGACATTGAGCGCGGAGGCCAAGCCATCCTCGTGGAAGCCGTAGCGCGTCCAGGCGCCGCAGTACCACGTGCGCTGTTTGCCTTGTATAGAGGGCAGGCGGGACTGCGCCGCTTCCGAGCCAGAAGCAAAGACCGGATGCTCGTAGTCGTATTCACCGATGACCGTGCCCGCGCGCGGTTCGCGAAAAGGATTGAGCGTGACGATCACAGGCTGCTTGAACGGCAGCGGCTGCAATTTGTTGATGAGATAGTGCACGCTGACGGCGCGGCCGTCGGGAGAGTCGCGGCCGGCGGCGTAGTTCCAGGCCGACCAGACCCGCCGGTTGGTCGGGAGGAGCGACGAATCCGTGTGCAGCAGCGCCCGGTTGTGCTGGTAGGGAATAGCGCCCAGGATCGATTTCTCCTCGGCGCTCGCCGCTTCGCCGAGGATGCGAAGCGCCTGGTCGCTGTGGCAACCGAGTACCAGGGCGTCAAATGTCTCGGAACGCGCAGCAACCGGCTTTCCGCTCGTCACCCGAACCCCCTGCGCATCTCGATGCACGGCGGTTACAGGCGTGCCCAGGCGCACGTCCTGCAGTTTCGACGCTAGCTTTTCTACATATTGCCGGGCTCCGCCCGGAACGGTATGCCACTGCGGCCGGTCGACGAGTTTGAGCAGGCCATGGTTGCGGAAGAATCGCGCGAACGACGCAAACGGGAATTCCATCATCGTCCGTGTCGGGCACGACCAGATCGCCGCGGCCATGGGCATCAGGTACCAGTCGCGGAATTCGTCGCTGTACCCGCCCGAGGAGATAAAAGCGCCGATCGAGGTCGCTGGTGCGGGCTCCCCTGCCTCCTGCCGTGCGGCGCATGCCGCGGCTTCGCGGTTGAAGCGCAGCAGGTCGCGAAGCTTGCGCAGGAAGCCGGGGCGCACGAGGTTGGAGCGCTGCGCGAACAGGCTGTCGAGGCTCGTGCCCGCCCACTCGATCGCCGGGTCCTGCAGGGCGAGGCTGAAGGTCATCTCGCTGGGCGCGATGGGCACGCCCAGTGACTCGAGCATGGGTACCAGGTTGGGGTAGGTCGCGCGGTTGAAAACCAGGAACCCGGTGTCCACGCCGTGGGTTACGCCTTCCAACGTAACGTCCACCGTGTGCGTGTGGCCGCCGAGGTAGTCGCCGGCTTCGAACAGCGTGACCGAATTGTGGCGCGACAGAAGCCACGCCGCGGCGAGACCGGAAATTCCGGAACCTACTACTGCGATGCGCATGAGGATCGTCTTTTCTGGACTGCGCGGCCGCTACTTGCGGCGCGCGATGCGTGCGTACGCTGAATGATTGTGGATGGACTCGAAGTTTTCGGCTTCGACCACATAGGCATCGATCGCCGGATGCGCCGAAAGCTCGAGCGCGATGTCACGCACGAGGTCCTCGACGAATTTCGGGTTGTCGTAGGCGCGTTCAGTCACGTATTTCTCGTCGGGGCGCTTCAGCAGACTGTAGATCTCGCACGAGGCTGCGCTCTCGGCGAGGAAGGCCAGGTCTTCAAAACCGAATCCGGCCGCGTCGGTGCCGACCGATGCTTCGATCGTCACGTGCGAGCGCTGGTTATGCGCGCCGTACTCGGAGATTTCCTTGGAGCACGGGCACAGGCTCGTGACCGGTGCGGCGAGCGAAAGCGTCACGCGGGTGCCTTCAGGGCCCGAGCTCACGCGCGCCGAGGCCTGGTAATCGAGCAGACTCTCGACGCCGGACACCGGCGCCTTCTTGCGGATGAAATAGGGAAAGCGCAGCGCGATCGTGCCGCGCTCGGCGCCCAGCCTGGCCGTCATCGACTGAGCGAGTTCCGCCAGGCTTGCGGCGTCCAGCGGCACCTTCCAGGCCTCGATCAGTTCGACGAAGCGTGACATGTGGGTGCCCTTGACCTGCGGTTCGAGGCTCACCGTCAGGTCGATGTCGGCCACCGTGTGCTGTACTGACCCCGAGCGGCCTGCGACGACGAGGGGGTATTTCAGGCCCTTGATCCCGACATCGTCGATGGCGACGTTCCTCGAATCCGCGCTGGCCTGCACGTCAGCGATGAATATTCTGTCCGGGGCGTTCATGGATGGTTCCTCGTATTGAGATGGAAATCGGGTCGACCGCTATGAGTTCGCGGGTCAGGACTTGCATCCGGCGTGGCTGCTTTGATTCGCGCTGCTTTCCGTTGCCGCGGCCGGTGCGGTGGCGGAGAGTCCTATCGCGGTGCGCGCCAGGGAGAACGGCGCGATGGCTCTATAGGCCGCATGTGCCTCGAGCAGTGTGATCGCGGTCTCGACTCGCGTCTCTTTAGCGCACGTGGCGGCGGAAGGGGGCGCTTCCGACCGAAGTTCCTGTGGGGTGGTCTTCGCGGTGCCCAAAGGGGGCATCTCCGCGGCAGGCCCAAGAAGAAGCGACACGACAAGAGTGGTCAGCATATTTGTCCTAGTCAAAAACTAAATTAGCATGTATATTCCGCCAAATTAATTCTTTTGTCAATTGTTTGTCCTAGACAAAATTGAGAATCCTTGAGCGCTCCAGTCTTTAGCATTGCCGAAGTCGAGCAGGAAACGGGCCTGTCCAAGGACCAGTTACGCGTTTGGGAGCGCCGGTACGGTTTTCCGATCCCGCTTCGCAGCAATCAGGGCGAACGGCAGTATTCGGACGAAGACCTGGCCAAGTTGAAAGTAATCCGGCGCCTGCTGGACAAGGGGATGCGCCCGGGCCGGATCATGGGTTTGCCGATTTCCGAGTTGCAGGCCCTGTCCGGCGGGGGGCAGTCGGCCGACAGAAGCGCGCCCCAGGACCTCGCGCTATACCTGCTGCAGACGCACCAGACGGTCGAACTGCACAAGGAGTTGAGCCAGACGCTGATGCGGGACGGGATGTTCCGCTTCATCACGGAAACCGCAGCGCCGCTGAGTGCCTTGGTGGGTGAGGCGTGGATGCGGGGCGAACTGCGGATTTTTGAAGAACACATCTACACCGAGATTCTCCAGGGCATCCTGCGCAGCGCTATCGCCCAGGGAACCGGTCTTGGAGGCGCGCCCAAGGTCCTGTTGACAACCCTGCCCTCGGAACAGCACGGGCTGGGTATGCTCATGGCAGAGGCGGTCTGTATGCTCGAAGGGGCGGAATGCGTCAGGTTGGGCGTCCAGACCCCGATTGGGGATGTGATCGCGGCTGCCGCAGCCAAGCAAGCGGATATCGTCGCCCTGTCGTTCAGCGGGAATTTTCCCGCCAACCAGATGTCAGACAGCCTGAGCTTGTTGCGCGGTAATCTGCCTAGCAAAGTCGGGCTATGGTGCGGCGGCGCTGGCGCGATGCGCGTCAAGCGCATTCCGGACGGGGTAACGCGGATTTCCGGGCTGCATCAGATCGGCCCGGCGATTTCCGAATGGCGCGCCGCGGCCGGCGAGCCTCCGGGCCTGCACGGCGGGTAGAATGCGGAAGTGATGTCGAAGTTGCGGGCTTGGGCCGGAAGTGTCCTTGCGGCATGGCGCTGAACGTCCCGAACCTACAGGCACCCAGGAAAGATCATGGCGGCAAACATGCTGTACCCGGAATTGTTCAAGGCGCTCGAGCGCGTGCGCTGGAGTCTCGACCACGATGTGCCCTGGTCGGGGTTCGACGCGGCCAGGCTCTCCGACGAGCAGGCGCTGACCATCAAGATGAACGCGATCACCGAGTGGGCAGCGCTGCCGGCCACCGAGATGTTCCTGCGCGACAACCGCGGGGACAGCGATTTCTCGGCCTTCATGTCCGTCTGGTTCTTCGAGGAGCAGAAGCACGCCCTCGTTCTCATGGAATACCTGCGCCGCTTCCGGCCCGACCTCGTGCCCACTGAAGCCGAGCTTCATGCCGTGCGCTTCCCCTTCGACCCCGCCCCGCCGCTCGAAACGCTGATGATGCATTTCTGCGGCGAGATCCGGCTGAACCACTGGTACCGCTGCGCGGCCGAGTGGCACACCGAACCGGTCATCAAGAAGATCTACGACCTCATCTCGCGCGACGAGGCTCGTCACGGCGGCGCCTACCTGCGCTACATGAAAAAGGCGCTGGCTGCCGGGGGCGACGACGTCAAGGCCGCATTCGCCAAGATCGGCCTGCTGATGGCTTCGGCCGGCCGCTCGAGCAAGCCGCTCCACCCGACCAACCTGCACGTGAACCAGCAGCTGTACCCGGAGGACACCGTGCAGTCCAAGCTTCCCGACCCGGGCTGGCTCGAGCACTGGCTCGACGACCAGATCCGTTTCGACCGCGACTGGGAAAAGAAAGTCGTCGACATGATCCTCCTGAACCTGTCCAAGCTCTTCGGCAGGCCGATCAAGACGCTGCAGGAACTCAACCGGTTCCGGCGCGAACTCAGAACGGCAGCGGCGCCCCCGGCTTAAGCCTTTGCAGGGCGGTGCGGAATTCGCCCTGAATGCGTGCCAGCGCCTGTTCGGTGTCGGCCTCGAAGCGCAGCACGATGACCGGGGTGGTGTTCGACGCGCGCGCCAGGCCGAAGCCGTCCTTGTACTCCGCCCTGACCCCGTCGATCGCCAGGATGCGCTCGGCGTTCGGGAACGGGGCGCCGGCCTGCAGTTTCTCGATCAGCGCGTGCGGCTCGCCTTCGCTGAGTTTCCAGTTGAGCTCGGGGGTGGAAGGGGAGTCCGGCAGTGCGTTGAGCACCGCGCTCGCATCGCCTTCGCGCGAAACGATTTCGAGCAGCCGCGCGCCGACATACAGCGCGTCGTCGAAGCCGTACCAGCGTTCCTTGAAGAACGTGTGGCCGGACATCTCGCCCGCGAGCGGCGCGCCGGTCTCCTTCAGCTTCGCTTTTATGAAGGAATGCCCCGTCTTCCAGATCAACGGCACCCCGCCGTGCTGCTCGATC
>JANNWA010000558.1:0-12208 GCA_031408275.1 Pseudomonadota bacterium | reverse complement strand
CGCGCGCGCCGCGCAGCTCTACTGCCGCGGCTGCGGCCAACCCGTGAAGCGCGACTCGCCCGAGGCGATCTACGCCGACCTGTGCAAGCGCGCCGCGGCGGCGGGCGACCCGCGCCTGGTGATCACCTTCCCGGTCACGGTGCCCAGCAACTTCAGCGAAACCGAAGTCCTGCAGATGCTTGAGCACCAGGGCTACACGCGCATCCACGCGCGCTCCAAGACCGTGCTCGAAGTGGTGCAGGACCGGCTGCGCATGGGCTCGGCCGAGAAAGCCCGCGTCAGCGAGGCGCTGGAATCAGGGCTGCGCGTCGGCCAGGGGAAAGTAAACGTCTATGTGCTGAACGACGAGTCGGCCGCCACGGGCGAAGTCTGGCGCTACTCCTCCGACCTGCACTGCGCGGACTGCGACCTGCACTACAGCGACCCGGTGCCGAGCCTGTTCTCGTTCAACTCGCCGATCGGGGCGTGCGAGACGTGCCGCGGCTTCGGCCGGGTGATCGGGATCGATTTCGGCCTCATCGTCCCGGACGAAACAAAGTCCTTGCGCGACGGCGCGATCCGGCCGTGGCAGACGCCGAGCTTCAAGGAGTGCCAGGGCGACATCGAGAAATACGCCAAGAAGCGCTCCATCCCTCTGGACACCCCGTGGCGCGAGATGAAGGAGGAGCACCGGCACTGGGTGCTCGAAGGCGAGCCGGAATGGGTGGACTGGAAGAAATCCTGGCCCGGCACCTGGTACGGGGTGCGGCGCTTCTTCCACTGGCTGGAGAGCAAGGCGTACAAGATGCACATCCGCGTGCTGCTCTCCAAGTACCGCGCCTACACGCCCTGCCATGCCTGCGGCGGCACCCGCCTCAAGCCGGACGCGCTGCTGTACAAGCTCGAGCCCGGGCGCCGCTCGGTCCACGACCTGATGCTGATGCCGATCGACACGCTGCGCGATTTCGTCGAGGCCCTGCAGCTGCCCGCGCCGCTGGACGAAGCCACCGACCTCTTGGTCACCGAAATCCGCTCGCGGCTGCGCTACCTCAATGCGGTCGGCCTGGGATACCTCACCCTGGACCGCCAGTCGCGCACGCTCTCCGGCGGCGAGGTGCAGCGCATCAACCTCACCACGGCGCTCGGCACGTCGCTGGTGAACACCCTGTTCGTGCTGGACGAACCCTCGATCGGCCTGCATCCGCGGGACATGGGACGCGTGATCGACGTGATGAAGCGGCTGCGCGACGCGGGCAACTCGCTGGTCGTGGTCGAGCACGACCCGCAGATCATGTTCGAGGCCGACAGGATCATGGACATGGGTCCGGGACCGGGCGAGCGCGGCGGCGAGATCGTGTTCTTCGGCCCGCCGGGGGAACTGCGGCAGTCAAAGACGCTGACCGCGGAGTACCTGTCCGGCCGCAAACGTGCGGGGGTTGCCGCCTGGGGCGAAGGCCGCGCCCGCATGCTGCCCACCGCGCCCAGCCTCGAGCTCCTCGGCGCGGAGGAGCACAACCTCAAGAACATCGACGTCGCGTTTCCCCTGCAGCGCCTGGTGTGCGTCACGGGCGTGTCGGGCTCGGGCAAATCCACTCTGGTGCACGACGTGCTCTACACGGCTTTGCTGAAAACCAAGGGCAAGCCGACCGAAGCCCCGGGCAGGCACCGCGAACTGCGCGGCGCGAAGCACGTGGCCGAAGTGGTGATGGTGGACCAGTCGCCGATCGGCAAGACCACCCGCTCCAACCCGGCCAGCTACGTCGGGGCGTGGGACGCGATCCGCGACATCTACGCAAAATCGGAAACGGCGAAAGAACGTGGCTACACCGCGGGCACCTTCAGCTTCAACGCCGGCAACGGCCGCTGCCCCACCTGCGGCGGCAACGGCTTCGAGCACGTCGAGATGCAGTTCCTCTCGGACGTGTACCTGCGCTGCCCGGACTGCGACGGCAAGCGCTTTCGCGCGGAGGTGCTCGAGATCATCGTGCGCGGCAAGTCCATTGCCGACGTGCTGGAGCTCACGGTGTCGGAGGCGATCGGGTTCTTCCGCGATTACTCGGAAGTGCAGCGCGTGCTGAAGCCGCTCGCCGATGTCGGCCTCGAATACCTGCGCCTCGGCCAGCCGGTGCCCACGCTCTCGGGCGGCGAGGCGCAGCGCCTGAAACTCGCCGGCCACCTCGCCGAAACCGCAAAAAGAATCGGGGACAGACCACGTTTTCCCCAGAAAACGTGGTCTGTCCCCGATTCTTCGGGAAAGCTGTTCCTGTTCGACGAGCCGACCACGGGCCTGCACTTCGACGACGTCGCGAAGCTCCTGCGCGCGTTCAGGCAGCTGCTGGGGGCGGGACACTCGCTGGTGGTGATCGAGCACAACCTCGACGTGATCGCCGCTTCGGACTGGATCATCGACCTCGGCCCCGAGGGCGGCGCGGCGGGCGGGGCGGTGGTCGCGGTCGGCACGCCGCTGGACATCGCCGCCAACGCGGATTCGCACACCGGCGTCGCGCTCAAGGCCTATGAGGAGGCGCTGGCGAACCCGTCAGCCTCCGGAATCCTGCGCGAGAAGCCGCTGCAGACGCGCCTCCTGTCGAACAACATCAGTATCCACAACGCGCGTGAACACAACCTCAAGAACATCGACATAGAGATCCCGCGCGGCCGCTTCACGGTGGTGACCGGCGTATCGGGCTCGGGCAAGTCCACCCTCGCCTTCGACATCCTGTTCGCCGAAGGCCAGCGCCGCTACCTGGAGTCGCTCAACGCGTACGCGCGCCAGTTCGTCCAGCCCGCGGCCCGCCCGGACGTGGACGCGATCTTCGGCATCCCGCCCACGGTGGCGATCGAGCAGCGCACCAGCCGCGGCGGGCGCAAGTCCACGGTGGCCACGCTCACCGAGATCTACCACTTCCTGCGCCTGATGTACGTGAAGCTCGGCACCCAGTACTGCCCCGATTGCGACGTGCCGATCGAGCCGCAGACCGAGGACGCCATCGTTGCGCGCCTGATGCGCGACTACAAGGGCCAGAGGATCGGGCTGCTCGCGCCGCTGGTGATGAACCGCAAGGGCTTCTACACCGACCTCGCCAAATGGGCGCGCGGCAAGGGCTACACGCACCTGCGCGTCGATGGCGAGTTCATGTCCACCGCCGCGTGGCCGCGCCTCGACCGGTTCAAGGAACACACCCTGGAACTGCCAGTCGCCGACCTGCGCGTGACCGCGGAGAACGAAGCGCAGTTGCGGCGCGAGCTTGCCAAGGCTCTCGAGTTCGGGAAGGGCGTGGTGCATGTGCTGTCCGACCTCGACGCGCTCGTCAAGGCCGCGTCGAAATCCAAAGCGCCCCTCGTGGAGATGCACCTGCACCAGCAGGTGTTCTCCACCAAGCGCGCCTGCCCGTCCTGCGCGCGCAGCTTCGCCGAGCTCGATCCGCGCCTGTTTTCGTTCAACTCCAAGCATGGCTGGTGCGCCACCTGCTACGGCACGGGCCTGAAGCTCGCGGGCATCGACTGGGACGCGGAGCGCGAAAAGACCGGCACCGAGGACCACGTGCTCGATTCCTGGCTCGAATGGCTCGCGGTCGAGGAGGCCTGCACGGCCTGCGACGGCAAGCGACTCAACAACGAGGCCCTGGCCGTGCGCTACCACGACCGCTCGATCGCCGATTTCACGGCCCTCTCTGTCGGCAAGATCCGCGCGATCGTGATGGCCATGAAGCTCGCCGGCCGCGACGAGGAAATCGCGCGCGACCTGCTCGCCGAACTGCGCTCGCGCCTCGGTTTCCTCGAGGAGGTGGGGCTGGGCTACCTCTCGCTCGACCGCTCCGCCCCCACGCTCTCGGGCGGCGAGGCGCAGCGCATCCGGCTCGCCGCGCAACTGGGCTCCAACCTGCGTGGGGTCTGCTACATCCTCGACGAGCCGACCATCGGCCTGCACCCGCGCGACAACAAGATCCTGCTCGACGTGCTCGAAAAGCTCGAAGCCAAGGGCAACACCCTGGTGGTGGTCGAGCACGACGAGGACACCATCCGCCGCGCACACCACGTGCTCGACCTCGGCCCCGGCGCGGGGCGCCTGGGCGGGCGCGTGATCGCGGAAGGCTCGGCCGCGGATCTGATGGCCAATCCGGAGTCCATCACCGGGCGGTTCCTGAAGAACCCGCTGCGCCATCCCATCCATCCGCGCCGTGGCGTGAACAAGGCGACCCCCGCGATCGAAATCGGCGGCGCCACCCTGCACAACCTCAGGAACGTCAGCGCCCGCGTGCCGCTCGGCCGCCTCACCGTGATCACGGGCGTCTCGGGCTCCGGCAAGTCCACGCTCGCGCGCGACGTGCTGCACACGAACCTGGCAAAACTGGTCAGCGAGAGGCGCGCGAAAAAGGACATCCCGCTCAAGGGCTGCAAGACGCTGAAGGGAGCCGAGTTGATCGGCCGCGTTCTCGAGGTGGACCAGACCCCGATCGGCAAGACCCCGCGCTCCTGCCCGGCCACCTACGTGGGCTTCTGGGATTCCATCCGCCGGATCTTCGCGGAAGCCAACGAGTCGCGCATGCGCGGCTGGACCGCGAGCCGCTTTTCGTTCAACACCAAGGGCGGGCGCTGCGAGGCCTGCGAAGGCCAGGGCGTACAGCGCATCGAGATGTCGTTCCTCCCGGATGTGCGGGTCCTGTGCGACGTGTGCAACGGCCAGCGCTTCAACGCCGAGACGCTGTCGGTCAAATGGCGCGAAAAATCCATCGGCGACATCCTCGCGATGAACATCGACGAGGGCGTGGAATTTTTCGCGGCGCACACCTCGATCCACCACGCGCTGCGCCTCATGCAGGACGTGGGCCTGGGCTACCTGACGCTGGGCCAGCAGAGCCCGACGCTCTCGGGCGGCGAGGCCCAGCGCATCAAGCTGGTGACCGAACTGTCCAAGGTGCGCATCGACGCCAACGGCAACGCCCTCGCCCGGCCCGGCCGCGCCGGCGAACTCGCGCACACGATGTATGTGCTCGACGAGCCCACGGTCGGCCTGCACATGGCGGACGTGGAGAAACTGATCCACGTGCTGCACCGGCTGGTGGACGCCGGCAACAGCGTGGTGGTGATCGAGCACAACCTGGACATCATGGCGGAAGCCGACTGGATCATCGACCTGGGGCCCGAGGGCGGCGACGCGGGCGGGCGCGTGGTCGCGCAGGCCCCGCCCGAAGCGCTGGCCGCGGACCCCGCCCGGTCGCATACGGCGCGAGTGCTGGCGGAGTTTTTCGCCGAACGCGGGAACTGAGCGCGGTTGCGGGGGTCAAACCCCGCATGAAAACCCTAACCGCACTGCTTTTCGCCCTCCTCCTCGCCCCGCTGTCGGGCCAGGCCGACGAACGCTCGCCCGAGGAGCTGGTGCGCCAAGTCACGAACGACGTGCTGGCGAGCATCAAGAGCGACAAGGCGCTGCAGGCGGGCGACAAGCAGAAAGCGCTGGCGCTGGCCGAGCAGAAAGTGCTGCCGCACGTCGACTTCACCGAAATGACCCGCCTCGCCGCCGGGCGTTCCTGGAATGCCGCCACGCCCGACCAGCGCGAGCGCCTGACCACTGCGTTCCGCACCATGCTCGTGCGCACTTATGCGAACGCGATCGACACCTACCGCGGGCAGACGATGAGGGTCGACGCGGTGAGGGTCTCGCCGGACCCGAACGAGGCGACCGTCCGCAACCGCTACCTCAGCCCCGGCCGTGAAGCGACGATCATCGACTACGCGATGCGCAAGACCCCGGAAGGCTGGAAGATCTACGACATCGTCGTCGAGGGTGTGAGCCTCGCGCTCACCTATCGCGCGCAGTTCGCCGAGGCGGCGCAGAGCGGCGGGATCGAAAACCTGATCACCTTGCTGCAACAAAAGGCGCAGACCCAGCCGCCGGTCACCAAGGGCTGACGCAAGCCCCGCCGGGTCAGCCCGGGCCGGTGTAGATCGCGCCGCAAGTGCACGTCTCGTGCACCACGACCTTGGAGAGCAGCGGCAGGACGGGCTTCAGGCGGTCCCACACCCACACGGCCAGGTTTTCGCTGGTCGGATTTTCCAGCCCCGGGATGTCGTTCAGGTAGTTGTGGTCGAGCTGCTCGAACAGCGGATGGAATGCCGCTTTGAGATCGGCGAAATCCTGCACCCAGCCGATGTGCCGATCGACCTCGCCTGAAACGTGGATCTCCACCCGGAACGAATGCCCGTGCACACGCGCGCACTTGTGCCCCGCGGGAACGTTGGGCAGGCGGTGCGCCGATTCGAGGGTGAAGGCCTTGAAGATATCCATTGGGTCGGTGCGCTTTCAGCGTATGCCGGTGAACTTGTGGGTCTGCAGCGACAGCCGCCATTCGGGATGCGCAAGACAGTACTCGATTGCGAGCGCTGTGTTGCGCTCGCGCTCCGGGCTGTCCATGGGCTGCAGGAAGAAATGGTCGAACGCGAGTCCGGCGAATTTCTCCGGCTCGGCGCCCGGTTGAGGGTAGACAAGCTTCAGCTCGCTGCCGCGCTTCAGGACGAAAGACGCGCCGGCCTTGGGGCTGACCGTGAGCCACAGGTCGCCGGCCGGCGGCTCCAACGTCCCGTTGGTTTCAACCGCGATCGAGAATCCCCTGCCCTTCAACGCCTCCACCAGCGGGGCATCCAGCTGCAGCAACGGCTCGCCGCCGGTGCACACGACGAGGGGCGTTCCCGCGACGCCTTGGGGCCAACGGGCCGCAACCGCCGCGGCCAGCGACTCGGGCGTGTCGAACTTGCCGCCGCCGTCGCCGTCCGTGCCGACGAATTCCGTGTCGCAGAACCGGCACACCGCCGCCGCCCGGTCCGCCTCGCGGCCCGACCACAGGTTGCACCCGGCGAACCGGCAGAACACCGCCGGGCGCCCGGCGTTCGCGCCTTCGCCCTGCAAGGTGTAGAAAATTTCCTTTACTGCGTACGTCATCGTTCCGAGGCTAGCGCGCCCTGCCCCGCATCGACGCCGGCTGCCCGGGCAGCTTGAAGTTCTTTCCGGTGTCCACTATCCGGTCACCCTCCACCTTGAGGATCGCCACGTCCCGGTCCATGTAGTTGCCCACATAGATGTACTGCCCGTCCTCGCTGAACACCACGCCTTCGGGCAGGCCGCCGACTTCGACCTCGTTGGTCCGGGTAACTTTCTTGCCGTCGATCCTGAGGGCCACCACCGTGGCGCGCTTGTTGTAGAACCAGGCGCTCGGCGGCGAGTTGGTGCCCTTCAGCAGCACTGCCACCGCGAGCTTGCCGGTCGGGCTGATCGCGAAGCCCTCGGGCGCGTCGCCCACGACGACCTTGTCGATCACGCGCGGCGGGTTGGCTTCCAGGTCGATCACGCTGACCGTGTCCACGTGCCCGTCGGCCGCGCCCGAATTGCCGTTGTCGGCCGTAATCGCGATCTTCCCGTCCGGGGTCACGTCGAGGTTGTAGGGCCACAGGCCCACCGGGATGTCCTGCTTGTTGTAGGTGACTTTTTCGCCGCTCACTTCGAGCATCGCGACCTTGTGGCCCGGGAACTTGGCTGCCAGCGCGCGCTTGCCGTCCGGCGTGAACGAAACGTGCGCGACCTGCTCGCCCATCGCCACGGTGTCCACGAGCGTGACCTTCTGCCCCGCGATGCGCAGAACGCTGATCGAATTGTCGGCCCGGTTCGCGATCAGCGCGAGGGTGCCCGCGCGGTTGATCGACATGCCCGAAGGCTGCTTGCCGACTGCGACGGTGTCGATCAGCTTCGGCGGATTGGCGTTGAGGTCGATCACGTAGAGCCGGTTGTCCGGCACGGGTTTCCAGCCGGCGCCGTCGGCCACCCAGTTCATCGAGTTGCCCACGAGCGCGAGGCCCTGGTCGGGCGTGATCGCGAGATTGGTCGGCGGCCCGAAGATCGAGTTCGTCAGGGGCAGGCTTGCGATGATCCGCGGCGCGAGGGGGTCCGTGCCGATGTCGACGATCGACACCGTGTCCTTGCCCGGCGCCATCGACGTGTTCTTGCCGTCGACGAACACGACCTTCTCGTCGTTGCCGACGACCATCAGCTGCCGCGCGCCCGGCGAAGTCCCGCTGCCCGCGCAGGCGGAAAGCGCCGCAATCGCGGCGGCGGCAAGGCACAGTCTAGTAGTATTCATGGCTCCTCCCGAGAGTTGGACGGCAACCTTAGCACAAGCCGCCCGTCACGCTCCCTTTCGCCGGCCCACACTTAGACCCGCATGACTTCCCTCCGCCCCACCACCATTGAAGACCTGCGCGAGCGCCACGGGCCGCGTTTCCGCTGGCTGGTGCTGGTCACGGTCATGGTCGGCATGATGGCCTCGATCATGTCCTCGACCATCGTCAACGTCGCGGTGCCGGACATGAGCGTCTACTTCAAAATCGGCCAGGACCGCGCGCAGTGGATCTCCGCCGCGTTCATGGCGGCCACCACGCTTTCGCTACTGCTCACGCCCTGGCTGTTGCAGCGCTACGGCCTGCGCAAGACCTACATCGGCGCCACCCTGCTGCTGATGGCCGGCGGCATCGTCGGTGGCCTGTCGGGCAATTACCCTGTGATGATCACGATGCGGGTACTGGAAGGCGTCGCCGCAGGAATTCTCACCCCGATCCCCAACGTGGTGATCATGCGCGAGTTCCCCGCCAACCGGCAGGGGCGCGCGATCGGGATCTTCGGCTTCGGCGTGGTGCTGGCGCCGGCCATCGGCCCCGCCCTCGGCGGCGTGCTGGTGGAGGAGTTCGGCTGGCGCTCGATATTCTTCGTCGTGGTGCCGTTCTGCCTCGTGGCGCTGGAACTCGCGCGGCGCTACCTGCCGCAGGTGTCGACTTTCGTCACCCAGCCGCGCCCCTTCGACTGGACCGGCCTGATCCTCGCCACGAGTGCCACGCTCGCCGTGCTGAACGGCCTCGTGGAGATGCAGGGCGAGCACACCGTGCGCGGCGCGCTGCTGCTCGCCGCGGGCGTGGCCGGGTTTGCCGGATTCGCGTTCCACCAGCTGCGCGCGGCCAATCCGCTGCTGCAGATGCGCTTGTTTGTGCACCAGCCGTTCGCCATAGGCGCCCTGGTTGCATTCATCTACGGCGTCGGGCTGTTCGGTTCCACCTACCTCCTGCCTATCTACATGCAGGCGGCGCTGGACTTTTCGCCGTCGAAATCGGGGTTCGTGCTCATTCCAGCGGGGCTCGCGCTTGCCTTCACGATGCCCGTGGCCGGGCGCCTCTCGGACAAGATGCGCGCCTCCCGGTTGGTGGCGGCCGGCATGGCGCTCCTCGCCGCCTCGCTTGCGCTGACGGCCACGGTGTCGCCGCAGACCTCCGTGCTGGTATTGATGCTGTGGGTTGTACTGGGTCGCGTGGGCATGGGCACCATCATGCCGGCGCTCAGCATTGGTTCGATGCGCGGCCTCGGTCCCGCCGAAATCCCGCAGGCCGCGAGCATGGGCAACTTCCTGCGCCAGCTCGGCGGGGCCGTCGGCGTGAGCCTGGTCGGGATCATCATCGAATGGCGCCTGGCTGCGCACGGGGTCACGCTGCTGGGCGAAGGGGGCGGCGCGGCGCGCCTGGCCGCGTTCGACGAATCGTTCCTGCTGCTCGCCGCGATCTGCCTGCCGGCGATTATTGCGGCGTGGTTCATGGAGCCGCGACTAGACGAGAAGAGGGGCCCAGGCCCCTCCTCAAGACCTCCCCCGGCCTCTTAGACGAGAAGCCCCTACTTTGCGATGCCCGCCTCGCGCAGGTAGCGAAGCGCCCCGGGATGGATGAGCTCGCTGCGCGGCGCAGCGGCAAACGTGTTCGCCGCGGTCGTTTCCGAAGCTGCCGGAAGGCGCTTGGCGATCCCGGCCTCGCCCTTGTGGACCGCGCGCATCAGCTTGTAGGCCACGTCGTCGGGCAGTGTCGGCCGCGCCATGACGAAACTCCACGAACCCACCGAATCGATCGGCCCGGCCTGCCCCGGATAGGTTCCCGCCGGCACGCTGAGCGGCTTGAGGAAAGGGTGCTTTGCCAGGATGCGCCTGCGTTCCCCCTCGTCCGGCGCAATGAACCGCGCACCGCCGGGACTCTTTGCCATGACGTCGAATCCCGGCCAGCCTATGCCACCGCCCCAGAGTGCGGCAACGCGGCCGTCCTGCGCCATCGCCGGGCCGTCCCCGGCCCGCTCCAAGTACACCGCCTGGAAATCCTTGTCCTGGTCGAGGCCGATGCCGTCGAGCACGTAGCGCGCGAGGATCACGAGGCCCGAGCTTTTCGCGCCGAACGCCACGGGCTTGCCGACGAGGTCGCGGATCGTCCGCGCCGGGCTGTCCGCGCGCACCACGAACATTCCCGGAGACGAATACATCGCAGCGATGATCCGCAAATCCGCCTTCGCGCGGCCGATCCCGTTGAGCGCCTCGTGCGCCGACTCGCCCTGCACCAGCCCGATATCGAGCTTGCCCGCTTCGAGCAAAGGAATGTTCTCGCCGCTGCCGCGGGTGTTCATCGTATCGATGCGCAACGTGGGATCGGTTTCGTTGATCGTGGCCGCAAAGGCCGCGCCGTAAACCGGAAAGCCTCCGCCCGGCGTGGCGGTCCCCAGCAGCACCACCGTTTTGTCCTGGGCGTGGCACAGGGTCGCGCAGAAGATGAGTGCACCGACGAGAAGTTTCATGGCCATTTCGCGATCGCGCGGGGCGCGCCCGTGAGTTCCAAGATGTGCAGCCCGAGACTGCCTCGGTCCGCGATGTAAATATAACCGCGTTCGTCGACCTCGACGTTGTTGGTATTCGCGCCGGCGGGCACGTAGTGGCCGACTTCCACCGGGCGCAGCGGATCGCGGATATCAACCGCGCGCACGCCGGCGTTGAAAAAGGCGATGAACACGAGGCGCCGGTAGAACACCGGCGCGAAGCTCTCGTTGGAGGAGTGCGCGCCGAAGCGCCCCTTGGCGCAATATCCTCCGCTCGCCTCCGCGGCCGTATAACCCGAGACCGGGAACGGCCGCGCCTCGTCGCTCACGTCCACCATCCAGGCCATCTGGCGGGCCTCGCGGCAGCCGCTCGTCACGGCCTCGTTCACGACCAGCACGAAGTCGCGTTTCGAACCTTCCGCATCTTTCGCGAACTCGGCGACCTCCAGGCCGAGGACCGGGAATGCCGTGTGCGCACCGAGGTGACGCGGCAAGTCCAGGCGCCCGACCTGCGGATACAGCAGGTTCTTCTCGGTCGGTTCCTTCGGCCCGTTCAGCAGCTTGTCGCGGTCGAGGATCTGCATCACCCCGTGGCTGTTCACGCCGTAGCCCATGTAGACGCGGTTCCCCGCCACGATGGGCCCGTGCAACCCCGTGGGCACCGGGCCGCTCGCGCCGGGCTGCATCCCGGGCAGCCCGAAATTGCGGATGAAGACCTGCTTCGCGGGGTTGGACAGGTCGTAGACCTGCATCATGCGCGAGCTGCGCCAGCCGGCCGCGCCCGAGACGAGGTACGCGATGCCGGTGGAGCACTCCCACCAGTTCTTGTGCGTGTCCGACAGGCCGTCCACGACGACCGAGGTGCGCACGGGCTTCGCCGGTTCGGTCGTCTCCCACACCTCGTGCGCCGAGTGACCGAGCGTGCGCAGGATGAAGGTGCGCCCCGGTGCTTTGGGAAGGGTGCTGCAGGCGCGCACCATCTGCGCCCCGCCGCCTTGGCCAGGAATATGCGCGAGGAGCCGCGGCTGCTTCGGGTCCGTGACATCCAGCACCGAAGTTCCGTTCGGCTCGTTCGCGCCGGTGAGCCGGTTCACGGCCGTTCCGCCGTGATGCCCCACATAAGCGATCCAGCGCGCGCCCTGGCGCTCGATCACGGGCTGGTAGGCGCTGCGGCCCGAAAGGTCGTGGGCGCCGGCGAGCGCCATGCTGCTTTGTGACGCGCCGCCCTGGGCGAACACGACGCCAGAAAGCGTGAACGCGAGGCAACCTGCGAGAGTGCAGATGATACGGCTAGAAATCGGCGTCATCCTCAGAAGTTCCACCTGCAGTAAACACTGGCGCAAACACCAGATATGGCGCGGCGCAACCACTGCGGATTTCGCGCGATGCTCGCCGCGCCAGGGTCGCCACTGACCTCGACTGCCGGGGTTCCAGTGGACAAATTCAGGAAATGCCTTCTTCAGGATCGCCCAGCGCCTCAAGATCCGCCAGATCCTTGGCACGCCCGGCGGCACGCTTGTTGGCGCGAAACTCCTTCAGTCCGATGATGGGCAGGTCGACCCCTGCGAT